>JAEZFA010000109.1 GCA_023417665.1 Pseudomonadota bacterium
GTATCGGACATGTTCGCGCGCGCATTCATGACGTTGCTCCCTTTCCCGAAGCAGCCTTGATGATGACGAACAGCAGGAAACCCGCAGGACCGAACAGGAAGGTCAGCGGCAGCACCGGAACGAGTACGAGCCGCGAGAGGTTTGCCCGCGCGGCATCGCGCGCGATCCACGCGCCGACGAAGAGGTCGAACGCGAGGTAATGCACCCACCCTGCGAGCAGCGCCCAGTCGTTGGAGAACAGCTGGCGCACGCCCTGCAGCGTCGAGAAGCTTCCGCCGCTTTCGCCAAATCCAAGGGAAATCGCGATGCAGTACCCCGCCGACAGCAAGAGCGGCCAGTAGATCGCGGCAAGCCGGTCCCGCAGCCAGTCGCGCCTCAAGACGACCCCGGCGATCAGCAGGAGCCAGCCCGCCATGGTGAACCAGTTTGCAGGCCCGAACAGGTTTTCTGCGCTCATCTCTCGCTCCAATCTTGACGTTGACAAGTTGAAAACTAACCACCATCTTTCTGTTGTCAAGTTTAATCTTGACGGTGTAAATCTGTTCCATGGAACCGCGAAAGAGAAAGTCCGGGAAATCCGGGGGCCGCACGCAGGCCCGCGCTTACCATCACGGCGATCTTGCAGCCGCGCTGGTCGAGGCAGCAGAGGCCGTGCTCACCGAACGCGGCGTCGAAGGCTTTACGCTACGCGAATGCGCGCGCCGCGCCGGGGTTTCGCATGCAGCCCCCGCACACCATTTCAAGGACACCCGCTCCCTCCTCACAGAAGTAGCAGCGGTCGGGTTCGAGCGATTGACGCAAGCCGAACGAGACGCCAGAGATGCCGAGCCCAATCCGGCAAATCGCCTTGTCGGCGTGGGCATGGGCTATGCCGGCTTCGCACTCGCACACCCTGCCCAATTTCAGTTGATGTTCCAGCGCGGCCTGCTCGACCAGACCAATGAGCGCTACCTGCGCGCCAGCAGCGCTGCCTTTTCGATCTACACCGAGACCTATGCCGCGGTTTACGGGGTAAGTTTTCCCGAAAATGTAGAGAAGCTCTCCGACGTTTCCGTGCTTCGCGAATGGGCGAACGTCCACGGCGTCGCGACACTTGCGATTCAGGGACAGCTCGGCCCCGCGAAAACGGCGGCAGACATTGCAAGCATGAAACGGCTTATCCGCGCCGTGTTCGACGACGCGCAGAAATACGGACTACCGCTGAAGATATAGACGCAGGCTTGCGCGTCAGAACGAGAACAGGCTCATCGCGCGCATTCGTGCCCAAACACCGCGCTTCTGTTTCCGCTCGAAGAACTCCCGCACCAGCGAGCGATGCAACTCGTCCGCATTCTCGTGCGTGCAGGCCAATGCCTCGCCCGCATTGTGGGCGATCGCCTCCAGGCGGGCAGCTTCGGCTGTCAGATTGCGGAACTCGACACTTGCCATGACGACAAGCGTAAATCAGGGACGGTTAACGAGCGGTAAGCGCCACCGGTGCAGCTTCTGTGTCGAGATCCGGGACCAGGCTTGCCGCGTTCATCTGGGCATTGCTTTCGCTGCGGATCACGACCCGGTTCCGGCCGGAATTCTTCGCATCATAGAGCGCCTCGTCCGCACGGCTTAAAAGAGCGTCCACCTCGTCTTTGTAGTTCGTCGTGAATGTGACGCCGATGCTGACCGTACCGCCGATTTCCCGCCCGTCGACGATTTTCGCGGCATCCTCAAAAGCTCGCCGCACGCGTTCGGCGACGATGATCGCCCCCTTCTCGTCGGTGGAACCGAGAAAGGCCGCGAACTCCTCGCCGCCGAGACGGCCGAAGACGTCGGTCTGACGCAGCGTTTTCTTGGCTGTCGATGCAAGCAGCTTGATCACCTTGTCGCCGACCGGATGGCCGAAGCGGTCGTTGATGGTTTTGAACTTGTCGATGTCGAACATGAAAACCGCCATCGGCTTGGTCGGCCGCACCTCGCGCGACAAAATATTCTTGGCGAACTCGGTGATCGCGCGGCGATTATGCACACCGGTCAGCGGATCGATCAGCGCAGCTTCCTTGTGCACGCGTTCGGTTCGCTCCTTCGCCATTTCCAGAAGGATGAAAGCAGCCGCGATCGAGTAAAGCAGGGATTCGATTGCAAGGGTTGCGATCCAGCCGTTCGTCAGCGTCGCGGCGATGCGGTCGCCGGGCAGCACCATGGTCAGCGGCACCTGGCTTGGAAACACCACTCCGTGCAACGTAATGACGATCACCGCCGGCCAGCGCGAGTTGAGCCGCTCGCTTCGTCCGCTCCACAGTTCGAAAGCGGTGAACAGCGTGTAATTCGAAATGATCAGCGAACTGACGACGATACGGCCGATCGAGGAATCCGCGAACCCCGGAATCTGGCAGGCGACCAGCCAGATCAGCGCGCCGGCGAACATGGCAAAGGGGCGCACGGGCTTCCCGTCGAACACCCGCGCGCCGTTCCAAGACATGCCGCAGGCCACGAACAAAAGCGCGCTCGAAAAATCGATCAGCAGCGAACTTGAAATGAATTGCTGCAGGCTGAGCATACCCGCGGAAAGCCCGCCGAGCAGATAGGCCACACCCCACCAGCCCAGCGCCTGAATGCTCCGGTCCTGGATCCAGGCGAAGATCAGCAACAATCCCAGCACCGCCGTCACAAAGATCGAGACGACGAGCAACGTCGGTACGTCCAAAATCATTGATCCGCCGCGAGGTCCGTTTTTATGGTTGGGCAGAAAACTAGTGCAGCCGCTTTACGGAAGCCTCCCCGAACTGCGTAAAACTTGAGGAAGCGGGAACAAGGCCTCGGGCTTATTTCCGCGTCGCCCGCAATTGCTGCGGCTCCGCCCACTCGATGATATCTTCCTCGGCGAGATCGCTGAGCGGAGGCACGACCGCCGGACTGACAATGCGCAGCGACGGTGCCGCAACAGCGGCAGGCCGGGTTTCGGCGGCCGGTTGAGACTGCGGCTGCACGGCTGCCTGCGTTACACGGCCCGCGATTTCGACGCGGTTTCGACCCGTCTCCTTGGCGCGGTAAAGCGCTGCATCGGCCCGCGAAAGCAGATGGGCGACGTCCTCAACCGTATCCGCCGGCAATACTGCGACACCGATGCTGACGGTTGCATCCACATGCTTGCCGTCGATCTCGGCGGTAGCGACCATGAGTGCGCGGCGAATACGCTCGGCGGTAGCGACCGCCGTGCCCTCGCCCGCACCAAACAAAAGCGCACCGAATTCCTCGCCACCGAGACGGCCCATGATATCAGTTGAGCGAAACTCGGCTGCAGCTTTGGCCGTGAAAACCCGCAGCACTTCGTCACCGATCGAATGACCGAAACGGTCGTTGATCGACTTGAAGTGGTCGAGATCGAACAGAAGTGCCGTAACCGGCTCCGGATTGCGCGTCCGCTGGCGCATTCTGCGCATGGCGGCATCGAGGAACGCGCGGCGGTTCGGCACGTTTGTCAGCGGATCGAGCATGGCATTGGTCTTATGCACAAGCTCGCTCCGCTCCTTCGCCATGGCAAGGATCATGAAAGACGAAACGATCAGATAGAGCAGCGATTCGAGTCCGATGATGCTGAACCAGCCGGCCGAAAAGAACGAAGCGTCCGGCGTGAGCGGAAAGGCAAAGACAAGCCAGACCCGCAACGCATAGACAAAACCGTGCACGAACAGGGTCGCGCTCAACGGCCAACGCGACATCAGCGGCTCGACATTGCGTCCGCGCCAAACCTCGCAGCCGGTACCGATCGTATAGACCGCGATGATGACCGAACTCAGCATGATCCGCGCGTTGATCGAATCACTCAGAACCGGAAGCTGACAGGCGAGCAACCAAAGGATGGCGCCGGCAAGCACGCCGGAAATCGGCACCGTGCGGTCGTCGAACTGCCGCGCCCCGCCCCAGGCAATGCCGCAGGCGATCAGGATCAGCGCATTGGCGATGTCGATTGTCAGCACATCCGGAAACGTGCCGCGCAGCCCGAGAAGCGCGCAGCCCGCGCACATTACGAAATGTCCGACTGCCCACCATCCGAGCGCGCGAGTTTCGCGGTTCTGGTACCAGGTGAACAGCAGAAGAAAACCCAGCACGAGCGTGACTGAGATCGAAACGATAAATAGCGTTCGAACGTCGAGATCGAGCACGGGCGCCAGGCCTTCGATGGTTTTCCTCGGGCTGCAGCAAAGCGCAGAACGCCTACGAAACCGGCCGCGAACTCCGTAAAATTTGATGCATCGAACGGCGCAAAAGCAAAGGGCGCGCCGCGAGGCGCGCCCTTGATGGTAAATGTTTCGAAAACGGCTTAGCGCTTCGAGAACTGGAAGCTACGACGGGCTTTCTTCTTGCCGTACTTCTTGCGCTCGACCACGCGGCTGTCGCGGGTCAGGAAGCCGCCCTTCTTCAATACGCCGCGCAGGTCCGGCTCGAAAAAGGTCAGCGCACGGGACAGACCATGGCGCAGCGCGCCCGCCTGACCCGAAAGGCCGCCGCCCGAAACCGTGCAGACGACATCATACTGGCCGGCCCGGTTCGATGCGACCAGCGGCTGCTGGATCAGCATGCGCAGTACGGGACGCGCGAAGTAGATTTCGACGGTGCGCTCGTTGACGGTGATCTTGCCCGACCCCGGCTTCAGCCAGACGCGGGCGACCGCGTCCTTGCGCTTGCCGGTGGCATAGGCGCGGCCCTGTTTGTCGAGCTTCTGGACGTGGACCGGCGCTTCCTGCTGCTCGTTGGTCTTGAGCGCAGCGAGGCCTTCCATGGATTGAACGGTTTCGGCCATCAGACGGCCCCCACATTCTTGCGGTTGAGTTTGGCGATGTCGATTTTTTCCGGGTTCTGCGCTTCGTGCGGGTGCTTCTCGCCCTTGTAGACGCGCAGGTTGCCCATGATCTTCCGGCCGAGCGGACCACGCGCAAGCATGCGCTCGACGGCCTTCTCGAGAATGCGCTCCGGAAACTTGCCTTCCATGATCATCTTGGCGGAACGCTCTTTGATGCCGCCGATGTATCCGGTGTGATGATGATAGACCTTCTTCTCGAGCTTCTTGCCCGTGAAGACAACCTTCTCGGCATTGATGACGATGACGTTGTCACCGCAATCGACGTGCGGGGTGTAGATCGCCTTATGCTTGCCTTTCAGGCGCATGGCGATGATGGTCGCGAGACGGCCGACGACGAGACCGGATGCATCGATCAGCACCCACTTCTTCTCGACCTCGGCGGGCTTCGCCACAAAGGTGGTCATGACGTTCTTCCTTGGATGGGAATTCGTTGGCGCGGGTTCTAGAAAAGCCGCGCGGCAGCGTCAAGCAGAACTGAGAAATAAAATCGTTATATTTCAATAACTTAAAAATATGGTATTTTAATACCTTCCGCTAAGTGCTGTTATCGCGGCGGAATCGAGTAGGTCGCAACGACATGCGCGGCAGGATCCTCATCATTAAGGCCGCGGATCGTCGCCTCCGCGACCACCAGGCGCTTGCCAAGCTTGAGGATCTTTACCTCGCAGACGAGATCCCCGGGCCCCGGCTTCGAAAGGAAATTACAGGTGAAACTCGTGGTCACAGCCAGCGCGACCGGACCAATCACCGCAAGGATCGCCACATAAATCGCGCCGTCCGCGAGCCCCATCATGGTCGGCCCGGACACCGTGCCGCCCGGCCGCAGGTGCCGCTCGCTCGCAGTGAACTGCACCACCGCCGTCCCCGGCGTAACGGAAACGATCTTGTTCGGTTTGCCGGGCGCATAGGCCTGCGGAAACACCTCGGCGAGATAGGTGCGGAGTTCCTCGACGGTCATTTTCAGTTGCATGGCAGCCAGAATAACTCTCCCTCACCCGCGCCTTTTCTTTTCCGATACAATGCGGGACCGGAAACGAGAAGGCGCGAAACTGACAAATGACGCCGCAAGCCGCAGCCACCGCCAAAGCCGGTGCAACGCCGATCATACTTCGCGAAGATCATGGCCCCGTGGCCATGCTGGTCCTGAATCGTCCCGCTGCGCGAAACTCGCTTTCGCAAGCCATGATCGACACACTTACGGCAGAGATCGCACGCGTGCGCGATGACGCCGCCGTTCGCGTTCTTATTATTGCCGCGAACGGTCCCGGCTTCTGTGCCGGCCACGACATGAAGGAAATGACTGCGCGCCGCGCGGACGCCGACAGGGGCCGCGCCTTCTTCCAGCACATGTTCGAAAGCTGCGCGAAGATGATGATGTCGATCGTACATCTCCCGAAACCGGTGATCGCGGCGGTCGGCGGTGTCGCGAGTGCGGCGGGCTGCCAATTGGTCGCTTCCTGTGACCTTGCCGTTGCCTCGAAGGAGGCCCGCTTCGCAACACCAGGCGTCGATATCGGCCTGTTCTGCTCGACGCCTATGGTCGCGCTCTCACGCAACGTCACGAACAAGCACGCGATGGAGATGCTGCTCACCGGAGACATGATCCCTGCGCAGCGCGCTTTCGAGATCGGACTGATCAATCGCGTGGTCGACGTCGAGACCGAACGCCATGAGGCGTTTCAACTCGCCAACAAGATCGCATCCAAATCGGCCTATACACTCAAGATCGGCAAGGAAGCCTTTTATCGACAGCGCGAGACCGACCTTGAAAGCGCCTATCGCTATACCGCGCAGGTAATGACCGAAAACATGCTGGCACGCGACGCAGAGGAAGGCATCGGCGCCTTCGTCGAAAAGCGCACGCCGAAATGGGAAGATAGATAACCCCCACCCACTCGCGGCTTCGCCGCTCGCTTCCCTCCCCCGCTTGCGGGGAAGGGATTCAGGGTGGGGGCGCTTCACGGTAAGAGCTCTGAATGAACCACGACAAATACGACGACAGCTATATTCGCTCGATCCTGCATGACGTGAAGTCGGTCGCGGTGGTCGGCGCCTCGCCCAAAGACAACCGCCCCAGCCACTTCGTCGTGAAGTATCTGGCCGAGCGCGGCTACAAAGTTTTTCCGATCAATCCCGGCCAGGGCGGCGGCGAGATCGCGGGCATCAAGGCTTATGCGACACTCGCTGAGGTGCCGGAGCCGATCGACATGGTCGACGTGTTTCGCGCATCCGACGCGGTGCCCGGCGTGCTCGACGAAGCGATTGCGCTATCGCCTCATCCGAAAGTGTTCTGGATGCAGTTGAGCGTGCGGAATGATGAAGCCGCGAAGCGCGCGGAAGAAGCAGGTATGAAGGTTGTCATGGATCGTTGCCCGAAGATCGAATACGGCCGCCTGTCCGGCGAGATCAACTGGGCCGGCGTGAACACGCGCAAGCTCTCGTCAAAGCGCCCGCAACGTCTCGAAGGCGGCGTGCAACGGCTGTCGATCGGGCAGAAACTCCCGTCAAAGACATGAAACCCACGCCGGCATGGAAGAACTTCGTTTACGAGATACTCTTCTATGTCGTCGGCGGGCTGGTGTTTCTCTTACTTTACTGGATATGGGATACCGCACAGACCCCGGCGCGGTTGAGCGGAATCAACGAAACAAGAACGCTGGAGGCACTCGAGAAGGTTGAAGTTGTTAGCGCCGAAATCTACCGGCGCTCACAAAGACATGACGACGTCTTCGTCGAATTTGTTCTCAAGAACGCCAACTCATTTCGCGTTCACGACGTTCAAGTCTCTTGTGCCGCATTCGACTCCGCAGGACTCCGGATCCGGACGCAACAAGAGAAATTCAAAAGACTTCGCTCCCACAGTCTGATGAAGTTCCGACGCGAACGCGCTTTCAAACACTGGAGCGTGTCAGAAACGATAAAATGCGCTATCGACTCCGTTCGTCTCTCGAAGAAAAACGATAGCCCGAACAACAAATGATGAAAACCAAAACGGCCCCGAAGACTTCGTCGACGGCTAGTCGCAACAAAGCCGGTCATACCGACTGGCGCCCCGCCGTTCTCGCTCGCATGCGCGCGCTCATCGAAGAGGCCGCGCCAGACGCCGTCGAAGAAAGAAAGTGGAAGAAGCCGTCGAACCCGAAAGGCGTTCCGACCTGGTCGCAGGACGGCATCATCTGCACCGGCCAGCTTTTCAAAGACAAAGTGAAGATCACCTTCGCCAAGGGCGCGCTGCTGAAAGACCCCGCCCGCCTCTTCAACGCGAGCTTAGAAGGCAACGCGATGCGCGCACTCGATATTGGCGAACGCGAGAAGATCGACGAACGCGCGTTCAAGGCGCTGATCCGCGAAGCCGTCGATTTGAACATCGCCACCAAAAAAGCGAAGAATCGCTGATCGCATCCCCAAAGGGTCGCAGTTGACCCCAACTGCCGCATCTGCATAAATCACATGCGATTTGCGATATTCAGTTATATTCACAATTTATGTGAGTATAATACATCGAAGAGGAAATTGGCCCATGTCCGACCAGAAGTCCGACCGCGAACCCGGTTTTTCGACGCTCTCGATCCACGCAGGCGCGAGCCCCGACCCCACGACCGGCGCACGAGCGACGCCGATCTACCAGACCACCTCCTTCGTCTTCGACGACGTGGAGCACGCGGCTTCGCTGTTCGGCCTGCAGGCCTTCGGCAACATCTATTCGCGCCTCGGCAATCCGACCAACAATGTGCTTGAGGAGCGCGTCGCCGCCCTCGAAGGAGGCACCGGCGCGCTCTCGGTTGCGTCAGGGCACGCAGCGCAGTTTCTCGTGTTCCACACGCTGATGGAATCCGGCGACGAAATCGTCGCGGCGAAGCGCCTTTACGGCGGCTCGATCAACCAGCTCGGCCACTCGATCAAGAATTTCGGCTGGAAGGTCGTCTGGGCCGACACCGATGACATCTCAACCTTCGAGAAAGCCATCACGCCGAAAACCAAAGCGATCTTCATAGAATCGATCGCAAATCCGGGCGGCATCGTCGTCGATGTCGAGGGCATCGCGAAAATCGCCAACAAGGCCGGCGTGCCGTTGATCGTCGACAACACGCTTGCCACGCCCTACCTCATCCAGCCATTCAAGCATGGCGCCGACATCGTCATCCACTCGGCGACGAAGTTTCTCGGCGGTCACGGCAATTCAATTGCCGGCGTCATCGTCGATGGCGGCAAGTTCAACTGGGTCGGCAACAAGCGCTATCCGATGCTCTCGGCGCCGCGGCCGGAATATAACGGTATCGTGCTTGCGGAAACCTTCGGCAACTTCGCCTTCGCGATTGCCGTGCGCGTACTCGGGCTCCGTGACCTCGGGCCGGCGCTCTCGCCCTTCAATGCGTTCCTTGTCGTCACCGGCATCGAGACGTTGCCGCTGCGCATGCAGAAGCATTCCGACAACGCACTCAAGGTCGCGGAATTTCTCGCCAAGCATCCGAAGGTGGCCTGGGTCAGCTATGCGGGCCTCAAGTCCGACAAGTATCACGCGCTCCAGCAGAAATACGCGCCCAGGGGCGCAGGCGCGGTGCTGACCTTCGGCCTGAAGGGCGGCTTCGATGCCGGCGTGAATCTCGTCTCGAACGTGGAACTGTTTTCGCATCTCGCGAATATCGGCGACACGCGCTCGCTGATCATCCACCCCGCCTCAACGACTCACAAGCAGCTTAGCGACGAGCAGAAGGTTGCGGCGGGTGCCGGCCCGGATGTCGTGCGTCTGTCGATCGGCATCGAGGATGTCGAAGACATCATCGCCGATCTGGAAAAGGGCCTGAACGCCTAAGGGCTTTTCAGCCTTGCCGCGTGGTAGCTGGCGTAAGCCAGCACCACGACGGCGCCGGCCTGATGCGCGAGACCGAGCGCCAGCGGCACGGCAAGCAGGAGCGTGACGATGCCGAGCGCAGCCTGCGCAGAAATCAGCAGAAACAGAATGGTTGCCTCAAGTTCGGCCGCTTTGCGACGTTGATAGATCAGATAACAGAAGGCCGCGAACCACAGCAGATACGCCATCATGCGGTGGTTGAACTGCACCGCGAGCACGTTCTCGAAAATGTTGCGCCACCACGGCTGCAACACGAATAGCTGCGAGCCTTTGGGATGAAACACGCCGTCGATCAACGGCCAGGTGTTGAAGGTCAATCCGGCATTGGTCTTCGCGACGATCGCGCCGAGGAATACCTGCACCAGCGAGAGCGCGATCAGGAGGACCGCAAAGGCTTTTCCGCGCGTCCCCAGGCCTTCCCGCTTCGGCAACAGCGTCGCCGCGACCCAGACCAGCGCCACGAAGATCACGCAGGCAAGCGTAAGATGTACAGCTAACCGGTACTGGCTGACATCGGTGCGGACCGACAGGCCGCTTGCCACCATCCACCAGCCGATCGCGCCTTGCAGCCCGCCCAGAAACAGGAGCAGCAGCAACTTACCCCCAAGCGCGCGGTCGATCCGTCCGCGCCACCAGAAGAACGCGAGCGGAATCGCGAATGCAAAGCCGACCACGCGGCCGAGCAGCCGATGCGCCCATTCCCAGAAATAGATGAACTGGAAATCGGCAAGGCTCATCCCCTTGTTGATCTGCTGATATTGCGGGATCGCCTTGTACTTCTCGAACTCGGCAAGCCAGGCGGCTTCGGAGATCGGCGGAAACACGCCGGTCACGACATTCCATTCGGTAATGGAAAGCCCAGAACCGGTCAGCCGGGTCGCGCCGCCGAGCATGACCATCCCGGCAACAAGCGCGGCAATCGCCCAAAGCCAGCGGCGCACATCGCGCATGGGGTCGATAAGGGTCTGCGGCATCTCGCCGGGCGTTCCCGATTAACAACGAGCCGCGGGAGGTTTATAGAGCGCCACCTTTTCCCGCAACGCACGGAAAGCCGCACCTCGCCATGCGCCAGCGTACCCGCAAACTGATCGGCACTTTCCTGATGCTGGCGCTCGTGATCTTCTGGGCGCTGTTCGGCATGCTGGTCGCGCAAGGGCGCGTCGTCGAGCTTCCCGGCTATGCGCAGTTCCTTGTCTTCCTATTCCTCGGGCTGATCTGGGTCCTGCCGGCGGGCCTGCTGATACGCTGGATGGCACGGCGCGACGCCTGAAGATCGTCAGCGAGTAACTATTCGACGTCGAGGCGGCGGAAACAGCTTCCGAGCGAGAACGGCACACCGGAACGCAGTACATCGACGTAACGCAACTTCTGAAAATAGCCGTTCAGGGAAACGCGCGGCAGCGCCGTCATGTGCTCCCGGTGCTCCGGAAAAATCACGCCCGGCCGCGTGGTGACGGCAAGCGCATAGCCCGCATCCTTCGCCAGCGAAAAATCACGGGCAGCGGCGGAAGTCTTGTCGCCGACCGGATAGGCAAAATCCACCGGCCGCGCCCCGAGCGCTTTCTCGATCTCGTCGGCGCTCTCGCGCATTTCCTGTGTCACGGTCTGCGCATCCCACTTCTTCAGCATGTAGTGGTTCACGCTGTGCGCGCCGATGGTGATCAATGGCGACTCGGCAAGCGATCGAATCTCGCTCCAGTCCATGCAGAGCGTCTTGCAGGGCTCTAGCGGATCGATGTCGTAGCGGACCGCGAGATCGCTTACCGCGCGACGCAACTCACGCTCGTCCGCAAGTCCGCGCAGCCACCAGTAAATCTCGGCGTACACCTTGTCCTTGGCTTCAGGAGTCGCGCAGTCGAACACGCGCACGATCCCCTTGTGCATTTCGATCTCGATGCGCTCACGCGCGGCAATCACCTGCTCGAGCACGGTCCACCACAGCAGGCCCTGCTTCTGCGGAAAGCTGCTCGCGATGAATAGCGTTGCCGGCACGTCGTGTTTCTTGAAGATCGGCCAGGCAAACTCGAAATTATCGCGGTAGCCATCGTCCAGCGTGAAGGCGACGAAACGGCTGCCGTAATCCTGCTCGTGCAAGCGCCGCCGCGCCTCCGCCAGCGACACAAGGTCCACCTTCCGGTAGCGCAAATACTCGATCACGCTCTCCAGAAACTCCGGCTCGACTTCAAGCAGCGCGTTGGGCTGAAACGTCTCCGGTCGCCCCGGCCGGACGTGATGAAGTGTGAATATCGTGCCGATCCCGGATGAAAGCGGCCCAAACAGCCGCCACGCGCCACTGAAATAGAGCGCTTCGAGTCCTGCCCGGATCGCGGCCTTTCGCAAATTCATAGTCCCGCCAATGGTTTAAACAGCCCAAGATTTCCGGCAATCTGCCAACGGATTATTGATAATTCTTTGCAAGGATGACGCCCAGCCCGAGAGAATACGGGGAAAGGCGTCAGAAGCGTGCTATCGCGCGTCGAAATGAATTCAGCACCGGACGGTCTCACTGCCGCGGCGGAAACGCGCGGCAGCGCGTTCGCTCGCTTTGAACTGTATCGCGACTTCGCTTCGGCGGAAGCGATCTGGCGTGCATTCGAGCCACATGCGAGCCTCACCCCTTATCAGCAATTCGACTTTCTGGAGTTCTGGCACCGCCACGTCGGCGCGGTCGAAGGCGTGACCCCGTTGATCGCAATCGCATTCGATACGGCAGCCAATCCGCTGTGCATCATGCCTTTTGGAAAGTTTGCGCGCGGGCCGTTCCATGTTGCCGGCTTCATGGCCGGCAAGCACGCCAACTACAATTTCGGTCTCTGGCGGCGTGATACAAGGTTCTCGCGCGATTTCGTGACCCAGTTCTTCGCAGCACTCAGCGAAGCGGAGCCGGATCTGGTCGCACTCGAGCTGCACAACCAGCCTTATACCTGGCACGGAGCGGAGAATCCCCTGCGCGCCTTTCCGCATCAGCCGTCGCCGAGCGCGGGTCATCGCCTGAAGCTCGGTGAAAAGGGCGACGCCGTACTGTTGCGCCAGCTGACTTCCAGTTATCGCGGTCGCATCCGTGGCAAGGAGAAGAAGCTCGCGAAACTTCCCGGCTACCGCTACCTAGTCGCGACGACCGATCAGGAAATCGAGCGCTGCATGGATGCCTTCTTCATGCAGAAGCGCGAATACATGACGGCGCTGAAAATTCCGAATCCATTTGACGAGCCCGAAGTGGAAGCCTTCCTGCGCGCGGCGGCGGCTGCCCGCGTACTGGAAATCCATGCGCTCGAATGCGACGCCGAAGTGCTCGCGCTGTACGCCGCGGTGAAGGACGGCAAGCGTCTTTCGACCATGATCAGTTCCTACACCGCGAGCGAGAACGCGCGCTGGAGCCCCGGCATCATCACCTTGTCCCACGCCGTTGCCAATGCCGCGGACCGCGGGCTTGAAATCATGGATCTCGGCGTCGGCGAAGCCGAATACAAGCGCGTTTACTGCAACGAGCGGGAGGACCTTTTTGACAGCTTCATTCCGCTCTCGCCCAAGGGGCATGCCATCGTGCGGCTTTTGCGGGCGCAGGCTGGCATCAAGCGCTTCGTGAAATCGACCCCTGCCCTCTGGTCGACCGCGAAGGCCGTGCGCGGACTTTTCTCGCGCTAGGCCGCGACGACTTCCGGCGTTACCGGATCAGGCTTCTCCGGCGATATCGCAACGACCGCGACGTTTGCAAAGCCCATTGCGCCAAGCGCATCGGCCGCCGCAATGCCGGGCGCAGTATTGTCTTCCGGCGTGACGACCACCGTTCCGCGTGCAAACCGCGCGAGCCGCGAGGCGGACGTATAGTGGATCAGCGCCGGCGACGCCACGATAACGTAGTCGTAGCTCTGCGCCACCGCGCCAAGCACAATGGCGAGCCGGTCCGCGGAGAGGATCGCCGCCAGATCCGGCACCACATGACCGATACCAAGCATGTGAGCGCGAGATTTCGGATCGCGCTCGATCGCCTCGCCGAACGAGATTTTGCCGAGCAGCAGGTCGCCGATGCCGTGACGCAGCGATGCTTTCTGACTGACTGCACCTTCGGCATCGAGATCCACGAACAGCACGCGCGAGCCTTTTTCCGAAAGATCGCGCGCAAGATCGAGCGCCAGATCGGAAGAGGCAACCGCGCCCGCCCGCGTGACGAGCAGGATGCCTCGACCCATCTGCCGGACCTGCTCCGCAAGCGGCCCGGTATCGCGCCGTTCCGGCATCACTTTGGCGATCTGCGGCGTCGGCATTTCCGGCGCGAGCGGTACTTCGTCACGAACCGCAACCGGCGCAGCCGCACGATACACTTCGCCGCGCAGCAAAAGCGATGTCGCGAAGAACCCGATCATCGTGATCAGCGCCGCGAGCGTCGCAATGAA
The DNA here is from genome assembly GCA_023417665.1 of Pseudomonadota bacterium. Taxonomy (GTDB): domain Bacteria; phylum Pseudomonadota; class Alphaproteobacteria; order Rhizobiales; family Xanthobacteraceae. The sequence goes on from JAEZFA010000109.1 coordinate 14,084, forward strand.
CACGATCGGCAGCTTCTTCGGGAAGTGCACCTTGATCGAAGGCTGCGCGCGGGAAATGATCCGCGCATCCGGCTGCACTGCTTCCGGCGTTTCACGCGCGACCGTGTCGCGGTAGCGCGATAGATACGTTTCCAGAAGATCGCGCTGCGACTTGGCATCGCGCTCCAGCGCGCGCAGCTGGACATCCTGCGCGTTCAGCGCGCCGGACATCTTCTTCTGCTGATTGAGCGTATTTAGGATGGCATCGGCCTGCGCCGAGGCGAGCCGCGCATCGTTTTCGAAGCTGCGCGCGAGCTTGTCCGCGGCGGCCCGGGTCTGGGTTTCGAGATCGGCGATCTGCGCACGCAGTTCCTTGATACGCGGGTGCCGATCCAGCAGCGTCGAGGACTGCTCGGCAAGCTGCGCCTGCAAGGTCACGCGCTGTTCGTTCAGCCGGCGGATCAGTTCCGAGTTCAGGACTTCACTCGTTTCCACCGGACGGCCGCTCGCCAGTATATCGCGGATCAGACGAGCCTTGGTTTCGGCGTCGGCCTTTTTCGTACGCGCCTGCGCAAGCTGCGTGTTGAGATCGCCCAGCGACTGCGCGCTCAGCGTATTGTTGTTCGGTCCGGTGAACAGGTTCGATTTGACGCGGAATTCCTCGACCTTCGATTCGGCTTCCGCAACGCGGGTGCGCAGCCGTTCTATTTCACCGGAGAGCCACTGCCCTGCCTGGCGGATCGCGTCCTGTTTCGCCTGTTGCTGCAGCTTCAGATAGCCCTCGGCCACCGCATTGGCGACGCGAGCCGCAAAAGCCGGGTCTTCGGACTGGAATTCGATCGAGATCACGCGCGACTTGTCGACCTGAAACACCGTAAGCCGCTCGTAAAAGCGCTCGAGGATCCGCTCCTCCTCGCTCATCGGGGCGCTGCGCGACATACCGACAAGGCCGAGCAGATTGTCGAGCAGCGAACCGCCCGCGCTCGGATTGAATTCAGGCCGCTCGGAAAACTTCAGGTCGCGGATCACGCTGCGCGCGAGGTCGCGCGACAAGGCAAGCTGCACCTGGCTCTGCACCGCCTCGGCGTCGAGCAGCGTGCGGTCGCGGTCGGGGCTCTGGTTGCGGTCGGGCTGCGCCTGATTATAGGGCGTTTCGCGATTCTCGATCAGCACCTTGGCTTCGGACTTGTAGCGCGGCGTGATCATGCCGACTGCCAGATAGCTGAGAATCGCAACGGCCGCGGTAACGCCCAGGATTGCGAACTTGCGCGCCCAGAGCGCGCGACCAAGCGCCGAGAGGTCGAGCTCCGGCTCGGTGGGAGGCAGCGTCGATTCGGTGGTTCTGGATGGATACTGGCGGCGCATTGGCTAGGAACGACTCCCACGCAACTTCAGGCCACATAAGAAATCATTAGGGTTGCCATTGGGTTAAGGAACCGCGCCGACCGCCGGAGTCAGCTTTCGTTAACCATACCGCGGTAAGAAATTGGCAACCAAGAAAGCTCTGCCCGCGCATGCTTTTTCGCCCGGCTGTCCTCCTCTTTGTCGCCTTTGCCCTCGCCGCCTGCGGGTCCCTCGGCCCGCGTCCGCCGATCGATCCGGCGTTCGACGCGCCCTATACGCTGGACGGCGGCGACAAGCTGCGCGTCGTCGTATTCGGACAGGAAGGACTGACCAATTCCTATGCCGTCGACGGCTCGGGGCGAATCTTCATGCCGCTGATCGGCGCCGTCGATGCGCGCGGTCTCACCACCCAGCAGGTCGCCGCCAACATCTCGCACAAGCTGAAGAACGGCTTCGTCCGCGAGCCGCATGTCGCGGTCGAGGTCGAAACCTATCGTCCCTTCTTCATCCTCGGCGAAGTTACCGCGGCCGGCCAGTACGCCTATGTGAATAACCTGACGGTCGAAACGGCGGTCGCGATCGCCGGCGGCTTTACCGCACGCGCCAATCGCGCGACCTTCACCATCGTGCGCAACATTCAGGGCGTGCCGTCGAGTGCAGCCGTGCCGCCTTATTTCACCGTACGTCCCGGCGACACCATCACCGTACACGAGCGGTGGTTCTGAGCGGAGGCGTGCCGTTGACGCCGCTTCGCATTCTCCACGTCATGCGGGCCCCGGTCGGCGGCCTGTTTCGTCACGTTCATGATCTAGCGCTGGAGCAGGCTGCGCGCGGCCATGCCGTCGGCATCATTGCCGACCGCTCGACCGGCAGCGCACAGGCGGAAGCCGCCCTCTCCGCCCTGCAATCGAGCCTCGCGTACGGCGTTGAGCGCATCGCCATGAGCCGCCATGCCGGCCCGAGCGACTTCTCGGCTGTGCGCTTCACTTCCGCGCATGCGCGGCAGATACAGGCCGACGTCATACATGGTCACGGCGCCAAAGGCGGTGCTTACGCACGGCTCGCCGGCGGTCCGGCATTGCGGGTTTACACACCGCACGGCGGGAGCCTGCATTTCTCGCGCAGAAGTCCGGTCGGCTTCGCTTATCTGAATATCGAGTCTCTGCTCCTGCGCCGCACCGATCTCGCGCTGTTTGAAAGCGAATACGCGCAAAACACCTTTATCAAGAAAATCGGCACGCCTTCCGGCCTGTCGCGTGTCGTTCATAACGGCGTGCGCGCGGCGGAATTCGAACCGATCTCCACGGACGACAATGCAGCCGACCTGCTTTTTGTCGGGGAGCTGCGCAAGCTCAAGGGCGTCGATCTGCTGATCGAAGCCATGGCGCTGCTGCAGGCGCAGGGTATCCCTCTGAACGCGGTGATCGTCGGCGACGGACCGGACCGCGACGTCTTCCGTGCACTTGCCCAAGCAAGGGGCCTTGCCGGCGCCATCGCGTTTCCGGGCGCGCTGCCTGCCCGCAATGCCTTCGCCAAGGGGCGGCTTCTCGTGGTGCCGTCGCGTGCGGAATCGCTGCCTTATATCGTGCTGGAGGCCATCGCCGCCGGCATGCCGGTGATCGCAACCCGCGTCGGCGGGATTCCCGAGATTTTCGGCGAGGAAGCTGCCGCATTGATCCCGCCGGGGAATGCCGCAGCCCTCGCCGATGCGATCCGGGCCGGGCGGGAAGCCGCCGCCATTTCAGTCGCCGCGCGCGTACGGCAACGGGTTTCCGGCTCGTTTACCGTATCGTCCATGGCCGACGGCATTCTGGACGCTTATCGCGCAGCAATTTCCCGCCGAAACCGCTGATTTCTCGGCATTATATTAAGCCTTCCGAGACAGATTTTCTCTAATTTTCGCGGAGCTTTAGGCGGCACGGGGGCCGCCTGCGAATGCATTGCCGGGGACAAAGATGCTCGGAGCCGAAGACCGCAAAAAGAGCGAGCGCTCTGCCGATCTTGCGAACGCCATGACCGCGGCGCGTACGGGCCAGTCCCGGCGCGAACTCGGGCCACTTGCGAAGATGATCGCAAGCGAACCGATCCCGCCCGCAATGTCTGCGAGCGTGCTCGGCGGCTCGATCCGGATCGCGGAGTTTCTCCTGCTCTCGCTGATCGGCATCGCGATCTATGCCTACTACGTCTATCCCAACGAAGAATTTCTCTGGCGCTACATGATCGCGACCTTCGGCGCGTCCGGCGCCGCCATCGTCGCGTTCCATATCGCCGAAAGCTACGACGTCGCCGCGCTGCGCCGCCCGGTTTCCTCCTTCGCGCGACTGACGCTGGCCTGGACCGCGATCTTCCTGCTTGCCTTCGGCGTGCAGTTCTTCCTGCGGCTGGACGGTCAGTTCTCACGCGTCTGGACAGCAAGCTGGTACTTCATCGGGCTTGGCGCACTGTTCGCCTTCCGCTTGCTGGTCGGCATGCAGGTCCGCAAGTGGACACGGGACGGCCGCCTCATCCGCCGCACCGTGATCGTCGGCGGTGCCGCGCCGGGCGAAGCCCTGATCGAAGCTTTGCAGGCACAGCCCGAATCCGATCTCGATATTCGCGGCGTATTCGACGACCGCGGCGACGAGCGCTCGGCGCCGATGATCGCCGGCAAGCCGAAGCTCGGCACGGTCGATGATCTCGTCGAATTTGCGCGGCGGACCCGGATCGATCTCCTGCTGGTTTCGCTTCCGGTAACCGCCGAACAGCGCGTACTGCAGATGCTGCGCAAGCTCTGGGTGCTGCCGGTCGACATCCGCCTTGCCGCGCACACGAGCAAGCTGCGTTTCCGCCCCCGCGCCTATTCCTATATCGGCAACGTGCCGGTACTGGACATTTACGACCGCCCGATCGCCGACTGGAATTTCGTCCTGAAAGGACTGTTCGATCGCGTCGTCGGCGGACTGCTGCTGATCGCACTGTCGCCAGTCATGGCGCTGACCGCGCTTGCGGTAAAACTCGACAGCAAGGGCCCGGTGTTCTTCCGGCAGAAGCGCTACGGCTTCAACAACGAACTGATCGAAGTCTATAAATTCCGCTCGATGAACACCGACATGACGGATGCGTCGGCGGCGAAGCTCGTCACCAAGGACGACCCGCGCGTGACGCGCGTCGGCCGCTTCATCCGCAAGACCTCGTTCGACGAACTCCCGCAGCTCATCAATGTCGCGCTGAAAGGCAACCTTTCGCTGGTCGGTCCGCGGCCGCACGCCGTCCATGCCAAGGCGCAGAACCAGCTCTACGACGAAGTGGTCGATGGCTACTTCGCGCGGCATCGCGTGAAGCCGGGTATCACCGGCTGGGCGCAGGTGAACGGCTGGCGCGGCGAGACCGATACCCAGGAAAAAATCCAGCGCCGCGTCGAACACGATCTCTATTACATCGAGAACTGGTCGGTGTTCTTTGACATCTACATTCTGGTGAAGACCCCGATCTCGCTCCTGAAAACCGAGAACGCCTACTGATGGCGCATGCCGCCGCCGCATCTTCGCCGATGACGATCTCGCCTGCCCGCGCGATCGAAAACCTCCGGCGTGTGATGTTGTGGCTGACGGGATTCTCCGGCGCTTTCGTCTTTACCGAACCGTCGCCCTACGAGATCTTTGCTTCCGGAGCGATTTTCATTTTCTTCGTGAGCGGGCTGGCGCTGCGCCGCGGACACATCCCGCTGCTCGCACTCGTGGTCGCCTATTGCTTCGGGCTGAGCATTGCTGTGATCCCCGTGGTTGCCGAACCCAAGACCGCGCTCTGGGTCGCCGTATCATGGTTTCTCGCAGCGACCGCGCTGTTCTTCGCCTGCGTGATCGCCGAGGACACGGAGCGCCGCTTGCGTATTCTGCTTGCCGGATACATGGCAGCCGCCATTGTCGTGTCGCTGATCGCGATACTGAGCTACTTCCGCCTGCTGCCGGGTGCGGACACCTTTCTGCTTTACGGTCGGGCCAAGGCCACCTTCAACGATCCGAACGTGCTCGGGCCGTTTCTGGTGCTGCCCGGCGTGCTCGCGATCAGACGCGCGCTTTCATTCCGGCCGAAGGACGTCGTCATCGGCGGCGCACAGGTTTCCATAATCGCGATTGCGATTCTGCTTACCTTCTCGCGTGGCGCCTGGGGGCATTTTGTGATTTCGGCCGCACTCTTCGTCGGCCTGCTTTTTATCGTCAGCAACGATTCGCGCGAGCGCACGCGCATCCTGATCGCCTCGATCACGGGATTGCTCGTGCTCGGCCTGCTGTTCGCGGCGCTGCTTTCCATGCAGGGCGTCGGCACGTTGTTTTCCGAGCGCGCAACGCTCAACCAGAGCTACGACATGGGCCAACTCGGCCGTTTCGGCCGTTATGCGCTGGGATTCCAGTTGATGCTGGACCAGCCCTGGGGCCTCGGGCCATTTCAGTTCTCGAAGATCTTTCCCGAGGACCCGCACAACGTCTATCTCAATGCCTTCATGACCGGCGGCTGGCTTGGCGGCATCACCTATTCTCTGTTCGTGCTGATGACGATCTGGGTGGGATTCGCTGGCGCGATGCGCGCAACACCATGGCGTCCGGTCATGCTCGCGGTTTGGGCCACCTTCGTCGCGGTCGCGGGCGAAGGCGCGATTATCGACACCGACCACTGGCGGCATTTCTGGCTGCTTGCCGGCCTGCTATGGGGCGGCGCCATCGCGGCAAATCGCTACACGCGCGCAAAGCCGCGGAACCAGCCCTTCAAACATACCCCGGAAGTTATGCGTCAGTCGTTGCAGCGCACCGGCGACATCACTATAGTCCGCCGCCTGTCGGAGCGTGGCGCAGCCCGGTTAGCGCACTAGTCTGGGGGACTAGGGGTCGTGGGTTCAAATCCCGCCGCTCCGACCA
>JAEZFA010000157.1 GCA_023417665.1 Pseudomonadota bacterium
ACGTGACCGGGCGTGTCGATCAGGTTCAGGACGTAGGTCTGGCCGTTCTTGGCCTTGTAGTTGAGGCGCACGGTCTGCGCCTTGATGGTGATGCCGCGCTCGCGCTCGATGTCCATATTGTCGAGCACCTGCTCCTTGCCCTCCATCTCGCGCGAGTCGAGACCGCCGGTCAGCTGGATCAGCCTGTCGGCGAGCGTGGATTTCCCGTGGTCGATATGGGCGACGATCGAGAAATTGCGGATGTTTTCGATGGGTGTGGGCATGGCGCGCGGGTGTTAGCACCTGCTTCTGGCTGCGCAAAGGGCCAAAACCGCTGCTCCTCACCATGAGGGAGAAAGAGTAGGGTGCCGCCATGATGATGAAGGCTTCCATTGAGGTCCGGCCCGCGACCGAGGCGGATCTGCGGGCGATTTTCCTGATCTACGCCGACGCGGTCCGGGAAACGACCGCGATCTGGAACGAGACCGTGGGCTCGCTCGAGGATCGGCAGGCGTGGTTTCGCGCGCGGACCGGGCAGGGCTTTCCGGTGCTGGTCGCGGAAGCGGACGGCGTGCTCGGTTATGGGTCGTTCGGTGACTTCCGCCCTTTCGAGGGCTACCGCGGCACCGTCGAGCACTCGATCTATGTCGACAAGGGCTCGCGCGGCAACGGCGCCGGCCGGATGCTGATGGAAGCGCTGATCGAGGAAGCAAGGCGCATGGGCAAGCGCAACATGGTGGGCGCGATTGATTCGGAGAATCTGCCGTCGCTGAAGCTGCACGAGAAGTTCGGCTTCGTCGAAACCGGGCGCATGCCGGGCGTTGGCGAGAAGTTCGGCAAAGCCCTCGATCTCGTGCTGATGCAGAAGGTGTTGTGATTCTTTTTCGTCATGCCCGGCCTTGTGCCGGGCATCCATGCCTTATCAAACTATCAGCGCAGTAAAGACGTGGATGGCCGGGTCAAGCCCGGCCATGACGAATGAATATCTATCCCACCGCTCTCAACTGCGGCGGCTCGACCGCAAAAGGCTGGACCACGAGCTTCTTGCCTTCGCTGGCAATCACGAGATGGTTCGCCGGCACCGGATTCCAGAAGGTGCGATCCATATCCAAAGGCTCCGACACGATGAGTGCCGCGTCGCCGATGTCGCGATAATAGAGCGAGGTCGCGGTGGCGTCGGAGGCATAGCGGAACGCGAACAGGTTCTGCCCGTCCGAAAGTGCCGCGGTGAAGCGCACCGGCTTTTCCGTGCCGCTTTTCTTCACGAGGTCGGTCACGGTCGTCATCACCCGCGCGGTGGCGCCGACCGGATCGTTCTCCAGACCCGCGGACAGGATCGCGAGGAATACGGCTTCGGAGTCGGTGGTGCCGAAGCGGCGCGAATAGAACTTGTCGTCGATCAGGCCTTCGACCTGCCGGCGGATCAGCGGCCATTCGCCGATCTGGCCGTTATGCATGAACATCCACGGACCGTAAGAAAACGGGTGGCAGTTCGGCCTTGTCGTCGCGGTGCCGGTGCTCGCCCGGATATGCGCGAAGAACAGCTTCGAGCGGATGTGGCGGCAGAGATTGCGCACGTTGTCGTCGGACCAGGCCGGGCGGATTTCGCGGTAGACACCGGGTTCGCTCTCGCGCGCGGTGTACCAGCCGAGCCCGAAGCCGTCGCCATTGGTGGCGCCTTCCGATTCCAGCGCATGCAGGCTCTGATGAATCAGGGAGTGGTCAGGCGCAGTGACATAACGCTCAAGCGCAGTCTCGACGCCTCGATAGGCAATCCAGCGGCACATTCTTCAGCCCAACGCGCAGTCGCGCGATTTCGTTCAATGCCAGCCCCTTGGTGATTCTTATCTTACTCCAAACCGGCGAAGTTGTGACACCGTAAAGCAAAATCGCCGGATGCTTTTTGGCATCCGGCGATCACGAGAGTTAACAGTTTGAGTCGCCTGCATGCGCTCGCTCGCGAGCGGCCCATGCAGGCCAATACACTGGCGCTCAGTAGCGGTAGTGGTCCGCCTTGTACGGGCCTTCCGACTTCACGCCGATATACTCGGCCTGTTCCTTCGAGAGCTTGGTCAGCTTCACGCCGATCTTGTCGAGGTGGAGCCGCGCGACCTTCTCGTCGAGGTGCTTGGGCAGGGTATAGACCTTCTTCTCGTACTTGCCCGGGTTCGTCCAAAGCTCGATCTGCGCGAGCGTCTGGTTCGTGAACGAGGACGACATCACGAAGGACGGGTGACCCATGGCGTTGCCGAGGTTCACGAGTCGGCCTTCCGACAGAAGAATGATGCGGTGGCCGTCCGGGAACTCGATCTCGTCGACCTGCGGCTTGATGTTCACCCACTTGTTGTTGCGGATGCCGGCGACGTCGATCTCGTTGTCGAAGTGGCCAATGTTGCAGACGATGGCGCGATCCTTCATGCCGCGCATGTGGTCGGCGGTGATCACGTCCTTGTTGCCGGTGGCGGTGACGAAGATGTCGGCGCGCTTCACCGCGTCTTCCATCGTGGTCACTTCATAGCCTTCCATCGCGGCCTGCAGCGCGCAGATCGGGTCGATTTCGGAGACCATGACACGGCAACCGGCCTGCTTCAGCGAAGCCGCCGAGCCCTTGCCGACGTCGCCGAAGCCCGCGACCATCGCGACCTTGCCGGCCATCATCACGTCGGTGCCGCGGCGGATGCCGTCGACCAGCGATTCACGGCAGCCATAGAGGTTGTCGAACTTCGACTTGGTCACCGAGTCGTTGACGTTGATCGCCGGCCACAGGAGCTTGCCCTGCTTCTGCATCTCATAAAGGCGATGCACGCCGGTGGTGGTTTCTTCCGAGACGCCCTTGATGGATTTGGCGAGTTCCGCAAACCAGCCTTTCGGCTTCTCGGAGAGCGTCTTCTTCAGGAGCTTGAAGAGGATTTCTTCTTCTTCCGAGCCCGGCTTTTCGAGGAACGCGACATCGCCCTGTTCGGCGCGCAGGCCGAGATGGACGAACATGGTGGCGTCGCCGCCGTCATCGAGGATCATGTTCGGCATGCCGCCGTCGTGCCATTCGAACAGCTTGCGGGTGTAGTCCCAGTACTCGCTGAGGCTCTCGCCCTTGACCGCGAAGACCGGAATGCCGGCAGCCGCGATCGCGGCTGCGGCGTGGTCCTGCGTCGAATAGATGTTGCACGAAACCCAGCGGATGTCGGCGCCGAGCGCCTTCAGGGTTTCGATCAGCACGCCGGTCTGGATCGTCATGTGCAGCGAGCCCGCGATCTTCGCGCCCTTCAGCGGCTGCGCCTTGCCGTATTCCTCGCGCGTCGCCATCAGGCCCGGCATTTCGGTTTCGGCAATGTTGAGTTCCTTGCGGCCGAAGTCGGCAAGGGTGATGTCCTTGACGATGTAATCATTGGCGACGGCCTTCAACGCAGCGGTCATGGCAACCTCGATTGGCATTGGAGAAAAATGTGTACGCAGGGCCTTGGCAAACGCCGTCCTGCGCGGATCGCGGAGCCTATAGCAGCCGGGGACCCGTCCGGCAACAACGCATAAGGATTTCTTTATATGGCAGACTGACAGGCGTTTCCGGGCTAAATCCCCGATCCTGCCGGCGAAACCATGCTCGTATGCGCGGCGCGTGCCTACAAAGCCGATGGAAAGTCAGGCAATAAACAGACGGGGAAACCGGGGTGGCGGTGATGCAGAGGCAGGAGTCCGCGCGGCTGATCGGCCATCTGGTGCGCAGGATCGATGCGGCGCCGTTTTTTGAAGCGCCTTTCGCCCATCTTACGCTCGCGGATTTTTTTCCGGCGCACATCTATGAAGCGATGCTGCGCGGTCTGCCGCGCGGTTCCGCCTATCAGGCACTGCCGGGCAGGAACGGCGTGAACCTGAAACCGGACGGCTCATCGACGCGCGTGAAGATCGACCTGTTTCCGGAACTGGTCCGGCGGCTGCCTGCCGAACAGCGCGAGATCTGGCGCGTGGTCGGCGCGGCACTTTGTTCGGCGCCGGTCCGCGAAGCGTTCATGCGCAGGCTGGCACCGGGACTGGA
>JAEZFA010000177.1 GCA_023417665.1 Pseudomonadota bacterium
GTGTCGATCTGGAACCGCTCCCCGAAACGGGCCGAGGAAGTTCGGCAAATGCTGTCCGGCGAAGCCTTCGCGGTCGAGATCGTGGCGGATCGGGAAGCAGCCGCCCGCGCCGCCGACATCGTCACCTGCATCACGCTTTCGCAGACGCCGGTGGTTTCCGGGGCCTGGCTGAAGGAAGGCGCGCATCTCGATCTGGTCGGCGCGTTCCGCCCGAATGCGCGGGAAGCGGACGATGAGGCGATCCGGCGCTCCCGGGTCTATGCCGATACCCGGCGCGGCGCGCTGAAAGAGGCGGGCGACCTCGTGATCCCGATTGCAAACGGCCTTTTCCGGGAAGCCGATCTGCAGGGCGACCTGTTCGACCTCTGCCGCGGCACCGTTCCGGGCCGCCAGAACCCCGACGAAATCACGCTTTTCAAGTCGGTCGGCACCGCGATCGAGGATCTCGTTGCGGCGATCCTGCTCTACCAAAAGCGCGGCTGAGGGCCGGTACCCGGCCAAGTGGACAGGACCGGCGGGTCATGTCATCGGAAGCGCCGAGGACCGGCAAATGATCGTCAAAATCTGCGGGATCAAGGACTTGGCGGCCATGGACGCAGCGCTCGAAGCGGGTGCGGACATGGTCGGGCTCGTCTTTTTTCCGGCGAGCCCGCGCAACGTGACGCCCGCCGAAGCAGGCCACCTTGCCGCGCAAGCGCGAGGCCGGGCGAAAGTCGTCGCGCTCTCGGTCGACGCCGATGACGCGCTGCTCGATGCGATCGAGGCGAGTGTTGCGCCCGACCTCCATCAACTGCATGGCGGCGAAACGCCGGCGCGCGTGCGCGCGTTGCGGGCGAAGACCGGGAAGCCGGTGATGAAGGCGATTCCGGTCGCGACCGCCGCGGATCTTTCGCCGCTTGCTTCTTATGAAGAAGCCGCCGACTGGATTTTGTTCGACGCAAAGGCACCGAAAGACGCGACGCGGCCCGGCGGCCATGGGCAGGCCTTCGACTGGTCGCTTCTGCAGGACATCGGGCGGCCCAAGCCGGTGATGCTTTCCGGTGGTATTCATCCCGGCAATGTAGCGCAGGCGATCGAAACGGTTCGTCCCGATGCGGTCGATGTTTCTTCCGGCGTCGAAAGCGCGCCGGGCATCAAGGATCGCGAGAAGATTTTTGCTTTCGTGCGCGCGGCGCGCGGAGCGGTAATGGAGCAGGCGTCGTGAGTGATCGCGCGAATTCGTTGCGTACCGGCCCCGATGAGCGCGGGCATTTCGGCATTTTCGGCGGCCGCTTCGTCGCCGAGACCTTAATGCCGCTGGTGCTCGATCTCGAGCGTGCTTACGAGGAAGCCAAGCGGGACCCGGCCTTCAAGAAGGAGATGGACTACCATCTCAAGCATTTCGTCGGCCGTCCGAGCCCGCTTTATTTCGCGGAGCGCCTGACGGAGCATTTCGGCGGCGCGAAGATCTACTTCAAGCGCCAAGACCTCAATCACACAGGCGCGCACAAGGTGAACAACGTGCTCGGCCAGATCATGCTCGCCAAGCGCATGAAGAAGCCGCGCGTGATCGCCGAGACCGGCGCCGGCATGCACGGGGTCGCGACCGCGACGCTCTGCGCGAAATTCGGCCTGCAATGCGTGGTGTTCATGGGCGCGGTCGATGTCGCGCGGCAGGAGCCGAACGTCCTGCGCATGCGCGCACTCGGCGCGGAAGTGCGTCCGGTGACCAGCGGCTCGAACACGCTGAAAGACGCGATGAACGAGGCGCTACGCGACTGGGTCACGAATGTCCACGACACGTTCTATTGCATCGGCACGGTCGCAGGACCGCATCCGTATCCGGCCATGGTGCGCGACTTCCAGTGCGTGATCGGGGACGAGACGAAGCAGCAGATCATGGAGCTCGAAGGCCGCCTGCCGAATGCGCTGGTTGCCTGCATCCGCGGCGGCTCCAATGCCATGGGCCGGTTTCATCCGTTTCTCGACGACCGCGAGGTCGAAATCTACGGTGTCGAAGCGGCCGGCCACGGCCTCGACAAGCAGCATGCCGCCTCGCTCGCCGGCGGCAGGCCGGGCGTGTTGCACGGCAACCGCACTTATCTCCTGATGAACGAAGACGGGCAGATCGAGGAAGCCCATTCCATTTCGGCCGGCCTCGATTATCCCGGTATCGGGCCTGAGCATTCCTGGCTGCACGAGATCGGCCGCGTGCAATACATTTCCGCGACCGACGACGAAGCGCTTGCCGCCTTCCAGCTTTGCTCGCGGCTTGAAGGGATCATTCCGGCGCTTGAGCCAAGCCACGCGCTTGCGAAACTCGAACAGCTCGCCCGCGGCAAGCCGAAGGATCACATCATCGTCGTGAACCTGTCCGGCCGCGGCGACAAGGATCTCGCCTCGGTCGCGGGTTACCTGAACAAGAAGATTTCCGCATGAAGCTGCGCCTCGCCGCAAAACTTGCACTCGCCCCCGCGCTGGTCGCGGCCGGCGTGATCGCGAGCGTTGCGCAGGAGCCCTTCAAGGAAAATCCGATCAAGGAAGGCGCCTGGGTCTATCCGACCGAGAAGATCGCGCCGGCGGTGGTCGAGGCCTTCTGCCAGTCCGGCTTTTCGATGCATTTCGCGGATGGCGGCTTCTTCACGGTGCTGAACCAGCCGATTGCGCGCATGAAGAAGAAGCTTACGGTCGACACCTCCGGTTCCTGCATCTTCAATGTCGAGAAGCAGACTTCCAACTGCACCGGCACCGAAACCGACGGCCGCAAAAAGTTCGCGCTGAACGAAGAGAACATTTTCGAGCGCGACGGCAATTACCTGAAGGTCACGACAAGCTTCATCGACCGCGATACCAAGGAGCGCGTGATCTTCGTCACTTATCCCGTGCGTTGTCCCGACAAGGCAGTGCGTGAAATCCTGATCAAGGCGATACCGCCCAAATGACCGCTGTTACCCGCATCGATTCCCGTTTCAAGGCGCTCGCAGCCGAAGGCCGCGCCGCACTCGTGACCTTCATCACCGCCGGCGATCCCGATTTCGACACCTCGGTCGCGATTCTGAAGGCGCTGCCGAAAGCCGGCGCCGACATCATCGAACTCGGCGTGCCGTTCACCGATGCGATGGCCGACGGGCCGCCGATTCAGGCGGCATCCCTGCGCGCGCTTGCCGGCGGTCAGTCGCTGAAAAAGACGATCGCCATGGTCCGCGTGTTCCGGCAGGACGACAACGCGACGCCGATCGTGCTCATGGGCTACTACAACCCGATCTATATCTACGGCGTCGAGAAGTTTCTGAAGGACGCAAAAGACGCCGGCGTCGACGGCCTGATCGTGGTCGATCTGCCGCCGGAGGAAGACGAGGAGCTTTGTCTCCCCGCCATGCGGGCCGGCATCAACTTCATTCGCCTGTCGACGCCGACCACCGACGACAAGCGTTTGCCGGCGGTGCTGAAGAACACCTCCGGCTTCGTCTATTATGTTTCGATCGCGGGCGTATCGGGTGCGGCGACGCCGCAGACCACGAACGTGATCGAGGCGGTTGCCCGCATCAAGCGCCACACCGATCTGCCGATCGCCGTCGGCTTCGGTTTGAAAACGCCGGAGCATGCCCGCGCGATTGCGTCGGGCGCCGATGGTGCGGTGGTCGGTTCGGCGCTGGTCGAGGCCGTGCGCACGAGCCTGGATGAGCAGGGCCGCGCAACACCGAAAACCGTGAGTGCGGTCACGAGCCTCGTCTCCGCGCTCGCCGAAGGCGTGCGTTCGGCGCGTCCCAAAGCCGCCGAGTAGGGCGGTTTTAACCGCCGTTTCGCGCCCTATATTCTGTATGATGAAGCAGCAAATTCGACCGGAGCCCCGGCCATGAACTGGATTTCCAACGTCGGCCCCAAGATTCGTTCCTTCCTCTCGCGCCGCGAGGTGCCGGAGAATCTCTGGATCAAATGTCCCGAGACGGGCCAGCTCGTCTTTCACAAGGATGTGGAATCGAACCAGTGGGTCATTCCCGGCTCGAACTATCACATGCGCATGGGTGCCGCGGCCCGGCTCAAGGCGACCTTCGACAACGAAACCTGGATCGACGTTGCCGTGCCGAGCGTGCCCGCCGATCCGCTGAAGTTTCGCGACGAGAAGAAATATGCCGACCGCATCCGCGATGCCCGCACCAAGACCGGCATGCAGGACGCGGTGAAGATCGGCTACGGCAAGCTTGAAGGCGTGCCGGCAGTCGTCGCGGTGCAGGACTTCGATTTCATGGGCGGCTCGCTCGG
>JAEZFA010000223.1 GCA_023417665.1 Pseudomonadota bacterium
TTCATGCCCGACTACGGCACCGCCCGTGCGGATTTTCCCGGCGGCGATGCGCGGAAGCTCTATCAGTCGATCCAGCGCCTGCTTGCCTTGCCGCCGCAGACGCGTCTTTTCATGTGCCACGACTACAAGGCGCCGGGACGAAACGACTATGCGTGGGAAACCACGGTCGCGGAGGCGCGAAACAACGTGCATCTGCGCGACGGCGTGACCGAAGACCAGTTCACGAAAATGCGCAACGAACGCGACGCAACCCTTTCGGCGCCGCTGCTCCTGCTGCCTTCCATTCAGGTCAACATGCGCGCGGGAAAACTCCCGCCTGCCGAAGAGAACGGCGTCTCCTACCTCAAGGTGCCCGTCAAACTGAAACGCAACGTCGCGTGATCGCGCGGCTTCAACACTTCCCGGAGAGCACGATGACAAAGAATGTCGGCAATACCGAACGGATGATCCGCTTCCTGCTCGGCCTGATCCTCATCGGTGCAGCGCTGTTCGTGCCGATGCACCCCTATGCCCAGATCGGCCTCGCCGCCGCGGGCGCGATTGCGCTCATCACGGCGGCAATCAGCTTCTGCCCGCTCTGGAGCATCTTCGGGGTCAACACCTGCAAGCGCTAGCGCGGCGCTTCGTCAGGCCGGGAGTGCGACGTTCGGCTCGAAAACAAATTCGTCATCCCGGCCGGATTTTTCTTCCGCCGCCGACGAAAGCGCCTGCCCGATCAGAATAAGCAGCGGGCCGGTTTCCGTTCGTGCGGGCAGCGTTTCGCGCAGATTGCGCAACGTCGCGCGGAGAACCGACTGCTGCGGCCGCGTCGCATTCCAGATCGCAATCGCCGGGGTCTCCGGTGAAAGACCCTCCCGTTCCGCGGCGCGCGAAAATTCGCCGAAGGTTCGCGACGGCATGTAAACCGCCGTCACCGCCGCGGGATCGGCAATGCTGCGCCAGTCGATATCGTCGGGCAGCCGGCCATTGGCGGCATGTCCGGTGACATATTGCAGGCGCCGCGCGTGCTGCCGCTGAGTCAGCGAAATCTGAAGTCGCGCGGCTGCCCCTTGCGCCGCCGTCACGCCGGGAACGACTTCGGTGCGAATGCCGGCGCGCCGGCAGGCATCGAGTTCTTCGCCGCCACGGCCGAAGATCATCGGATCGCCGCCCTTGAGCCGCACGACGCGCTTTCCCTTCAGCGCCAGCGAGACCATCAGCTCGTTGATCTCTTGCTGCTTGCAGGCCGGGCCACCGCCGGTTTTTCCGACCAGCATTTTCTTCGCTTCGCGCCGCGCGAAATCGAGCACGCCCGCCGAGACCAGATCGTCGATCAGGATCACGTCCGCCGACTGCAACGCGCGTACCGCGCGCAACGTCAGAAGCTCGGGATCGCCCGGGCCCGCGCCGACCAGCGTCACCGAGCCCTGCTCCACCGAAGCACCTTCGCTCTGCAACTCGCGAAGTAGCGAGCCGTAATCCCCTGCCTCCGGTCGGCGGTCGGGCTCCATCAGCGCGCGTGCGGTGAACAATTGCCAGAAACGCCGCCGTGCCGAGAAGCTCAAGCCGCTCGCCGATTGCAACAGGCCGCGCCATTGTCGCGCCGCCTCCGCCCAGAAAGCAAACCCCGTTGGCAACATCGCTTCGAGTTTCGCGCGGATCGCCTGCCCGAAAACGGGTGCTGCCCCGTCCGTCGAAATCCCGATCACGAGCGGCGAGCGATTGACGATGGAGCCGAAGGCAAAGTCGCAGAATGCCGGCTTGTCGATGACATTGACCGGAACGCCGCAGCGTCGTGCCGCGACCGCGAATTCTTCCGCAGCCTCATCGGTTCTGAACGTCCCGACGGCCATGACCGCACCCGCGAAATCCTCCTCGCACCAGTTTCGCGCATGGATCTCGATTTTCGGGCCGAGCGTTGCGTCGTCGGCAAGTTCGAGAAGATCGGCACCGGCTTTAGGCGCGTAGACATCGACCCTCGCACCCGCGGCGGCAAGCAATTCGACTTTCCACGCCGCGCCGATACCGCTCGCCGCGACCAGCGCGCGCTTTCCTTCCAGCGCAAAGAACACCGGCAGCCGCGCGAGGCTTCCCATGCGCGTCGCCTTGGTTTCAGACGGTTTCCGGTACGCGGACATCGCGAAGAATCCTCTTCAGTTCAGGCTTGCAGGAACCGCAATTGGTGCCGGCCCGGAGCAAGGCTCCGATCTCTTCGACGCTCTGCACGTCGCCGCGCATGATCGCCGTGCGGATCGCGTTCACGCCGACGCCGAAGCAGGCGCAGACCAGCGCGCCACTGTCCTGCGCAGGGCCCGGCGTTTTCCCGGAAAGTATTGCACCGCGCGAACGGTTTTCATCGACCGGCCGCGCGAACAGCCGCGCGGCACTCGCCCAGTCCGCGCGATCCGCAAACGGCCCCACGAAAAGCGAGAAAACGATCCTGCTGTTTTCTACATGAGCCGCGCGATAGATGCCGCGAACTTCATCGGAATATTCGACCAGTTCGCTTACTGCGGTCCGATTGGCCGCCGCAAACGCGCGCCAGAAATCAAGGCCTTCATTGCTCGCAAGCAGAACGCATTCGCCGCGCTCGACGGGCAGCCGCGTGCCGTGGACACCCGCAGGCAAGTGCAAGTGGTCTTTTGAAAGCAGAAAACCGGAAGCCGAAAAAACCACCGGCTCGATTGCGACCGCCGTCGCCTTGGCTTCCGGCTGCCCCGAATAAGGATCGGTGTTCGGCGAAACCACGGCCCCGCTGCGACCGCGCGAACTGTTCATGCCGCTCCAGTGGATCGGCACAAATACCGAACCCGCCTGCTGCCCCTCCTCGATCTTCACACGGAAGATCGCGTCGCCATGCGGCGAACGGATGCGCGCGAACCCGCCTTCCTCCAAAGCATGGTGCTTTGCATCTTCGGGGCCGATTTCGACGAACGGCTCCGGCAGGTGTTGCCCGAGCTTCGTACTGAGGCCCGTCCTCGTCATGGTGTGCCACTGGTCGCGAATACGCCCGGTATTGAGCCGCAGGGGAAAAACATCCGAAACGGCTTCGCGCAACGCAGGCAGGGCAAGCGCGATGAATTTTGCGCGGCGGTCCGGCGTAAAGAAGCCGCCCGCTTCGAAGAACCGCGGCTTCGGCGGTGACTGCCTGGCGCCGACCGGCCAAAGCACCGGCTCAAGCACGTGATAGGCTTCATCGTCGAGCCGCATCAGCCCGCCGATATCGAAATCCCGCGTCGCGTTGTTTTCGAACGCCGATAGCGCGGCATGCTCGCGAAAGATATCCGCCGCCGATGCGTAGTCGAAGGACGCGGCAAATCCCATGCGCGCCGCCACTTCACTCACGATTTTCCAGTCCGGCTTTGCTTCTCCGGGGATCGCGAGAAACGCGCGTTGGCGGGAAATCCGCCGCTCGGAATTCGTGACCGTGCCGTCCTTCTCGCCCCATGCCGCGGCCGGCAGCAGCACATGCGCGCCCACCTCCACCGTATCGTTCGCGCGGACATTCTCCGAGACGACGAACAGTTCCAGCTTTTTCATCGCCTCGCGCACGGCGTCCGCCTGCGGTAGCGACACCGCGGGATTGGTGGCCATCACCCAGAGCGCCTTGATCTCGCCCCGCTCGATCGCCTCAAACATCTGAACGGCTTTCAGCCCTTCGCGTTGCGCGATCGCCGGTGCATTCCAGAAACGGCCGACGCGGTCGATCTCCGCAGGCGTGAAGTTCATATGCGCCGCAAGCTGGTTCGCCAGTCCGCCGACTTCGCGCCCGCCCATCGCATTCGGCTGGCCGGTCAGCGAAAACGGCCCCATGCCCGGACGGCCGATGCGGCCGGTGGCAAGATGACAATTGATGATCGCGTTGGCCTTATCCGTGCCTTGCGCCGACTGGTTCACGCCTTGCGAAAAGGCGGTAACGACGCGTTTTGTGGTGCGGAAAAGTTCATAGAACGCGACGATGTCCTTGCGCGAAAGTCCGGTCCGCGCGGCGACGGCTTCCAGCGTCGGTGCGATTTCGCGGGCACGGGCAAGCGCCTGCTCGAAGCCTTCGGTGTGTTCCGCGATATAGCTGAAATCCAGCGTGTGCCGGTCGGCAAGCTCGGCAAGCAAGCCCGAGAACAGTACCGCATCCATGCCCGGCGCGATCGGCAGAAAAAGATCGGCCTCCTGCGCGGTTGCGGTTTTCCGCGGATCGATCACCACGAGCTTGGCGCCGCGCCGCTCCCGGTTCTCCATCATGCGCTGAAACAGCACCGGATGACACCAGGCCGCATTCGAGCCAACCAGCACGATCAGGTCGGCAGTATCCAGATCCTCGTAACAGCCCGGCACCGTATCGGCGCCGAAAGCGCGCCGGTGTGCTGCGACCGAGGACGCCATGCACAGGCGCGAATTGGTATCGACATTCGCGCTGCCGATGAAGCCTTTCATCAGCTTGTTGGCGACGTAATAGTCTTCCGTCAGCAGTTGGCCAGAGCCGTAAATGGCTACGGAGTCCGGGCCGTGGTCTGCAATGGCGGCCATGAACGTCTGCGAAAGTTCATCGAGTGCGCGTGACCATGTCACCCGCTCGCCGTTCATCTCCGGGTAGAGCAGGCGCCCGTCGAGC
>JAEZFA010000238.1 GCA_023417665.1 Pseudomonadota bacterium
ATGTCCACGCGGCGCACGTCCAATTTCTGGAACTCGTTGGCCAGTACTCGCGAGAAAGCCCACACGGCCGTTTCGTTCGGATCGGAGTGCGGAGCATCCTGGCGAGCGCCAGAAAATAGCAGCCAAAGTGCCGCCGGCGTATTCAGCATGCGCTCGGCGCATTGCTTTAATTCAAGACAGCGATTGGCGATCACTTCCGGATTCGAGCCGCCGGACGATATTGCGGACTCGAACACAACCGCCTGCGGAGCAATGAGATCGTGTTCGCTCAAGTCTTGCCCGGCCGTGACCACTTCCAGCTCTGCGCTGGCGGAAAGACGCTCGGCAATCCCGTTTCCTGTCGCAACCAACACCTTCTTTCGGCCGGCTGCGGCGGCGTCTGCGGATTCTGCCGAAGCGGCATCCAGCGTGGCGACCAGGAGACTTCCGCGCTCGCCGCCGTATGCTACCGGTTCCATGCGTGCGTCATCGAAGCCCGCACGTTTCAAGTCATTCAGCCAATGCTCGCCGCTTTGCAGGGCGCCGATGGGAAAGCCATCAACGCTCTTGGCGAACCATGCCGGAGCGAAGCCGAAGGCAATATCTTTGAACAAGGACGGCAGCGGTTCGATCGCAGCGAACACGCCACCCGTTGCAAGCATGCTCCGGATGCCTTCAAGCGTCATGTTCGCCGGCAGATGATGGAGGCCATGAGCCGAAACAATGAGATCGAACGTCCCCGATGGGACCTGCGACGCCGCATCCATGACCGTTACGTTTGCGTATGACGACAGGCGGCGACGCGCGCGATCCAGCGATCCCGCGGCATCTTCGATTACAACGAGTTCAATCTTGTCGGCATTCTCCGCCGCAAGGAGATCGGCAATCGGCGCATCGCAAACCTGCAGGATGCGAAGCGTCCGGTTTGTCGGCCACTTGACTTTTGTTTTCGCAATCGCCCGGCAAAGCTTCTCACTTGCCTCGCGCGTTGCATTGCTCGCGTAGTCATAAAATTCCGTAACGGCGGCCGTCATCGCGGGCGCCTCGCCAAGCTTTCCGAGCCGCCGGATGTCGCCTGGTATCCGAGAGATCGCCCCGGCAATCAGCACTTCGGCCGCCAGCTTCGGATGCTCCTCGAGCAGCGTCTTCACGACATCGGCGCTCTTCGGCAGCGACTTGTCGGGCAAGACTTTCCAAACCGAGCCTTCGTCGCTCGCCAGACCAGCACCCTCGAGCTGAATCAGAAGATTGTGCAGCCATTGCTTCTGGTCCGGCTGAAGCCGTTCGGCTTCGACAAGGCGTTCGACGTCAACGCTGCCGTTTTTACTCGCGAGCGCGCGAACTATCTCGTGGGCGGCAGCAGTAGCCCAGCCATCGACGAGTAATGCTGCGTCCTGCGTCTCGTGCTCCTCTTCGCCCGGTTCCACGGCAGTCAGGAAACTCTCCGGACTCACACCGATGCCGCGCTCGCCCAGCACTTCGCCGGAGATGTAGCGCATACTCTCGACCACTCCGGTATCGAGGATCGCACGGGCACGGCGGAGCGGAATCGCGTGGCATCGCGCGCCGCGCAATACGGCGATCACATCGTTCTGTGCGTCGTAGATCGTGAAGTTGGTCAGCATGGAGCGTTCCGACTTTGTCAGAATCTCCATCTCGGCGCGTTGCGGAATGGCGCCGGGTTTGAAAAGCTCGGCCTCGTCCACGCGGATCGGAACGAATGTTATGCCGCGCTGTTCGGCTTCAAGTGCCGGGAACGTCGTCAGCATTCCATGCAGGCACGCATCAAAGCGCACAGGATCAGCCAGGTATGGCGACTCTTCGGTTTTGGATGGGTACAGGTTGACGCTGATGAAGCGCTCGCCATGTACGCGCGCTTCCTGCGCCAGCCGGAACGCCGGACCATAATTCAATCCGGTAACCGCACCCATGTCGTAGAGCTTTTCGTGCGGTACAGTCCGCGTAACAGGCGGTAGTTCGTTTTCGATATGCCGATGCTCGGCGTTCGTGCGCACGATCTTCGAACGCGTGTGCAGCAGCCATGCGGCTTGTGAAAGCCGCGGACGGCTGAATAGCTCGATCGTGCCGGAACCGGGAGAAATCCGGCTCATCAATTCCCGCGTTTCCCCATTCGACAGATCGAGCGGGCGCAGGATTTCACAATCGGCAACAATGAAGCGCTCGCCCTTCAGCCAGCGCGTCGCCGCGGCGAAAGCGATCTCCAGATACCCCATTCCCGGAAATATCGTTTGATCCGCCAGCTTATGGTCTGAAAATTCCGGGAAGCGCGCGGTATCGATCTGCGAACGCCACTCAAGCATATCCGCATTCAGTCGGTAGCCCAGCAGCGGGTGAATATCCGTCAGCGCGCCTACCGCCTCGATCGAGGGCGCGAAGCGGAATTCAACCTGCTGCCATGGGTAGCTCGGCAGATTGACTGACGGCCCCGGATCCTCGCCGAACACATTCGGCAAATCGACGCGCGCGCCGAAAACGATTGCCTTGGCGAGCGCCTTGACGAACGGATCGGTGTCGCTTTCATTCTTCTCGAGTGCGGAGAGCTTCGCAAACGCGAATGGTTCGGTCTCGAGCGTATTGTCGATATGCCGCGCCAGCGTTCCGCTCGGTCCAATCTCCACGAAACAACGCGCGCCAAGCTTGGCGGCCGCCCGGATGGCACCCGCAAAATTCACCGGCTGGCGGATGTTCTGCCACCAGTAATCCGCATTCAGACGCGCGCCGGGCATTACCGCGCCGGTGACCGTCGAAACGAACGGCGTAGAGGCATCGTGCGTCTGAATACCCCTCAGATCGGATTCCAACGGCTTCTCGATGCCGTTCAAGAGACTGGTATGGAACGGATAGTCCAGTTTCAGATCGACGACGGGTATCTTCTTCTCGCCCGCAAGCTGCTTGAACCTCGCAAGCGCTTCCGCCGGGCCGGCGATTGTCACGGCACGAGGACTATTAATCGCTGCAATTTCGACACCGTCGATCCCTTCGGAAATCGCGGCGGCTGTTTCCGACGACGCCAGCGCCACCATCATGGTGCCAGCGAAGCGCACGAACTCTTGATGCTTGCTGCGGAAGAAAATCACCTTGACCGCGGTACGCAAATCCAGCGCGCCCGCCGCGGTCGCCGCGGCAACCTCGCCGATGCTGTGCCCCAGGACAACGGAAGGATGTAGCCCTTTCGCACGCAGCGCAGCGGTGGCTGCATACTGGATGGCGAAGATCAGCGGCTGGGCGACGCTGGTTAAGCCCAGGCGCTCCTCAAGATCGTCGGCGAACATCGCCTCCTTCAGCGACCATCCTGCAAACGCCGCGAACAGCCGCTCGACCTGATCGAAACTTTCACGAAATACCGCGTTGTTCCGATAGGCGCTGCGCCCCATGCCGGGCCACTGCGATCCGTTTCCGGAAAAGACAAAGGCAACGGGCGCATCGCTTGCGACGATGTTGCCCGTCGTCAGCAGATCGTTCTCGGTGGCGTTGGCAAAGTCGCTCAACGCGCGTGACACCTGCCCGCTATCGGAAGAGGACACCACCAAGCGATAACCCATATGCTGCCTGCGGTGCGCAATCGCGCTCGCGAGCTTTGCGGTCTCGGCAGGCACCGCTTGAGAAGCCGCCGCGGCATGAGACGATGCCAGTTCCTTGAGCGCTGCCTTCGATTCAGCGGAGAGGAAAAACACCTGGGGCGTCTGCGCTTGCGCCGGTGGCGTTGCGGAAACGCGCTCCGTAAGTCCTCGCTCGATGATCGCATGGGCGTTGGTGCCGCCGAAGCCGAACGAGTTCACGCCCGCGATGTTGCTTCGGTTGGCCGCCAACAACAGCGGTTCGTGACAGACACTCAGTTTCAGCTTGTCGAAATCGATGTGTTTGTTGGGTTTGTTGAAGTGCAACGAGCGGGGCAAAAGACCGTGGTTCAGCGCGAGCATCGCCTTGAGCATTCCCGCAAGACCCGAGGCCGGCTCAAGATGCCCGATATTCGTCTTGATCGAACCGATCGGCAGCGGAGAGCTGCGATGCGCCCCCAACGCCCTGCCAAGAGCGGTTGCTTCGATCGGATCTCCCGCCGGTGTGCCGGTGCCGTGCGCCTCGACAAAGGACAGGTCGTCGGCTTTCACATCCGCCCGCGAATACACGCGATGCAACAGCGCTTCTTGCGCCTCGAGAGAAGGAAGCGAAATGCCATTGGTGCGTCCGTCCGAGTTCACATCAGCCGCGATCACAAAACCATGAATCGGGTTTCGGCTTGCCTTCGCATGGGCTGCCTTCCGCAGGACGATGACCGCGCCGCCTTCTGCGCGGACGAAGCCATCGGCATCTTCCGAGAAAGCGTGACAGCGCCCGGTCGGCGACAACATCGACGCTTGCGAGAATGCGATAAAGGCCGCGGGACTGGAGATCGCGTTGATCCCGCCAACGATTGCCGTTTCGATCCGCCCGGAGCGCAGCGCCTCGACTGCCTGATGCAACGCTACGAGCGAAGACGAGCACGCTGTGTCTACCGTGACGCTGGGCCCGCGAAGATCGAATGCATAGGAGATGCGATTCGAGAGAATCGCGAGTGCTGTTCCCGTCGCGAACTGCGAGTCGGCGACCGCGTGATCCGCGAAGAAAATCTGACCATAGTCGGACTGGGAACCGCCTACGAACACCCCGGTTTCGGAACCGGCGAGCGATGAGGGTCTGATAC
>JAEZFA010000269.1 GCA_023417665.1 Pseudomonadota bacterium
ATATAGGACAGGATCGCGCCCGACGAACCGACCAGCGCGCCGGTGATGATGAGCGCGGCGTTCCCGAGGGTGAAGCCGATGCCGGCTGCTGCCCAGCCTGAATAGGAGTTCAGCATTGAGACCACGACCGGCATGTCTGCGCCGCCGATCGGAATGATGATGAGCACGCCGAGCGCAAAGGCGAGGAACACGATCAGCCAGAAATCGATATGGCTCTCGGAAACCACGAGGCCATACATGAAAAACAGCACGGCCGCGGCGAGCGCGATGTTGATGATATGGCGGCCCGGCAGGATGATCGGTGCGCCGCTCATGTTGCCGTTGAGCTTGGCGAAGGCGATGACCGAGCCGGTGAAGGTGATCGCGCCGATCGCAGCACCCAGTGCCATTTCCACGAGCGAGGCTTTGGCAATCGAGCCCACCGCACCGATGCCGAAGGCCGCGGGCGCATAGAGCGCGCCGGCCGCAACCAGCACCGCGGCAAGACCGACGAGCGAGTGAAAGGCCGCGACGAGTTGCGGCATGTCGGTCATGGCGATCTTGCGCGCCATCACCGCGCCGATACCACCGCCGATCACGAGACCGCCGATCACGAGGCCCCAGCCTACGGCATCCGAAGGCGGCGACCACGCAAGCGTGGTGCCGATCGCGACGGCCATGCCGATCATGCCGAAGGTATTGCCCTGCCGCGACGTGGTCGGATGCGACAGGCCGCGCAAGGCAAGAATGAAGAGAACGCCCGCTACGAGATAAAGAAGGGCGACGATATCTGCGCTCATGATCGCCTCACTTCTTCTTCTGGTACATCGCAAGCATGCGCTGCGTGACGAGGAAGCCGCCGAAGATGTTCACGGCCGCCATGATCAGCGCGAAGAACCCGAGGATGCGCGCCCACCAGGCCGCGGAAGGGTCGCCCGCCAGCGGCACGCCGACCGCAAGCAACGCGCCCACCACGATGACCGAGGAAATCGCATTGGTCACCGACATCAGCGGCGTATGCAGCGCCGGGGTCACCGACCACACCACATAATAGCCGACGAAGCAGGCCAGCACGAAGATCGAAACCTGGAAGATAAAGGGGCTCGCGGCATTGGCCGCACTTGCAGTCGCCATTGCCCCCGCCGGAAGCAAGTCTTCGGCGCCGGCCGAAACAGCAAGCGATACGAAATCCATCATCGCCTTACCCCTTCTTGAAATTCGGATGGACGACAGCGCCGTCTTTGGTCAGGAGCGTCGCCTTGATGAGCTCGTCGTCGTAATTCGGCGCGAACTTCTTTTCCTTGTCGAACATGGTTTCGACGAAGGCGAAGAGGTTCTTGGCGTAGAGCGCGGAGGCGGTCGCGGCGAGACGGCCCGGCACGTTGAGATGGCCGACGATCTTCACGCCGTTCACTTCCGCGATCTTGCCGGGCTCGGCGCCCTCGACATTGCCGCCGCGCTCAACCGCAAGATCGACGATCACCGAACCCGGCTTCATCGACGCAACCATTTCCTTGGTCACGAGACGCGGCGCGGGACGGCCTGGAATCAGCGCGGTCGTGATTACGATGTCCTGCTTCTTGATGTGGTCGGCGGTAAGCTGCGCCTGCTTCGCCTGATACTCTTTCGACATTTCCTTGGCGTAACCGCCGGCGGTCTGCGCGTTCTTGAACTCCTCGTCCTCGACCGCGAGGAACTTGGCACCCAAGCTCTCGACCTGTTCCTTGGTCGCGGGGCGAACGTCGGTCGCCGTCACGACGGCACCCAGACGCCGCGCCGTCGCAATCGCCTGCAGGCCGGCGACGCCGACGCCCATGATGAAGATGCGCGCCGCCGGAACGGTGCCCGCCGCCGTCATCATCATCGGCAAGGCGCGGCCATATTCGGCCGAGCCGTCGATCACCGCGCGATAGCCCGCAAGGTTCGCCTGCGAGGACAGCACGTCCATCACCTGCGCGCGGGTAATGCGCGGCATGAATTCCATTGCGAAGGCATTGACCTTCGCGGCCGCCATGTCGGCGAGCGCGGCATCGTTGCCGTAGGGATCCATGATGGAAATGACGAGCGCGCCGGGCTTGTAGGCGCCGAGTTCGGCCTTTGACGGCCGCCGCACCTTCAGCACGATGTCGGCGTCCTTCACGACATCGCTGCCGACTTCAGCGCCAGCCGCGGCATAGTCGGCGTCGAGAATGCCGGATTTGACACCGGCCCCCTTCTCCACGGCGACCTTCGCGCCGAGTGCTGCGTAACGCTTGACGGTTTCGGGGGTTGCCGCGACGCGCGGCTCGCCCTGTTCGGTTTCAGCCGGAATCGCGATCTTCATTTGATTATCGCCGGGGGCTTAGGTCAGGAACCAGTACATCAGGAACAGGATGATCACGTTGATGATCACTCCCCATTTCACGAGCTGGACGAACAGATTGTAGGTCCACTGGTGCTCGGGGTAGTCGTTTCCTTCGGCGGTGCCGTATTCGGTCTTGCCGTGGCTGGCCATGATTGCGGTCCCCAAATTCCCGGAAGATTTGCTGGGTTCTGGATTAGCCGAAAGCCGCAGACCGGGCAATTGGCGCCTTACGCCGCAGCGGGAAGTCCGGCCTGGGCCAGCGCTGCCGCCTGGCGGGCCGCGACCTTATCCACCGAGAAATCGCGGATCGCATCTTCGAACAGGCGGTGGAAGTTCATCTCGGCCTTCAGGTGGAGAAATACCCCGCCCAGGCCGATTGCCGCGCGATCCATGAACACGAATTCGCGCGGCACCGTCACCGGTCCGAATTCGCGCAGCGCCTGCTTCACGCGCCAGGCCTCGCGGCGGCCATATTGCGCCGGCGCGACGCCATCGGCGATGGTCCGCACCCGGTCGTCCATCAAGGGGCCGTAGATAAATCGCGCCCAAATATTCAGCGCCTCTATCATCGGCCGGGAAAGATTTCTGAAGCCCCAGACCTCGTAGGCGGAAATTACGCGGGGCTCGTCGCCTTCCAGAAGGCCGCGATAGAGATCAACCACGCCGCCGACGAAGCGCGCCGGGAAGATGCGGATGCAGCCGTAATCCAGCAGATTAATTCCGGCAGGCTCACCCTCTTTCTCGAACACGGTGTAGTTGCCCAGATGCGGATCGCCGTGGATGACGCCATGGCGCGCGAACGGCAGCCACCAGGCATGAAACATGGCTTTCGCGATCCGGTTGCGCGTTTCCAGATCGCGCTCCTTGTATTCGAGAAGCTTCCTGCCCTCGAGCCATTCGAGCGTCAGGAGCCGGCCGGTGGACAGTTCGTTGCGCACGAACGGCACCCGCACCTCGGGCACATCGGCGAGCATCTTTTTGTACAAAGCGGCGTGCTTGGCCTCGCGGCGATAGTCGAGTTCTTCGCGCAGCCGCGCGCCGATTTCTTCCTGAATCTCGCGCGTGTCGATCTCGGGCGACATGCGGCGAAAGATCGACATGATCATGCCGAGTTGCTTGAGGTCGGCCTCCACCGCCGACTGCATGTCGGGATATTGCAGCTTGGCCGCGACCGCCATTCCGTCGAGCGTGTCCGCGCGATGCACCTGCCCGAGCGATGCCGCGGCCGCCGGCATCTTGGTGAAAGAAGCAAACTTCTTTTCCCATTCGCTTCCGAGTTCGGCCGCCATGCGCCGCTTCACGAACGGCCAGCCCATCGGCGGTGCTTCCGACTGCAGCTTGGAAAGCTCGGTCGCATATTCCGTGGGCAGCGCGTCCGGGATCGTGGACAGAAGCTGCGCCACCTTCATCAGCGGCCCTTTCAGCCCGCCAAGCGCGGCGGCGAGCGACGCCGCATTGTTCGCGCGATCGCCGCGAAACCCGAGGAAACGCTGGCTCGCGATTTTTGCCGCGACCCCGCCGACATTCGCGCCGACCCGCGCATAGCGGCTCGCGCGCGCGGCAAAACGATTGCGCTCCAGGTCTTTGGGATCGAAATCCTTCGGCTCGTCAGCCAAGCGTCCTGCCTCTTTTGTGTTGCGCGTCGAACGCCGCCATCGCTTCCCGAACGTCCGAAGCCGAAGCCGGTTCGCCGCCGGCGTCACGAATAATTGTCACGGCTTCTTCCACGAGCGCGTGGTTCTTTTGTGTCGTGCCCCAGGGCATGTCCTCGAGGCCGACGCGGACATGCCCTTCCCGTTCCACCGCCGACGCAATGAGCGGACGTATATCGACGCCGAGCCCCGCGATCATCCACGGATAGCCGCCCGCGACTTCGCGCAGCAGTCCCAGATGCGCGTCGAGATGATTCGGCTTCGGCGGAAAGCCGAAGGTGAACTCCTCGGCAAACATGAAGCGGTAGACGGGAGACGGCACTTTCATCATCGCGTTCGCGCTGGCCGCCCCCATGCGGGTGAAACCGGGCTCATAGATCGCGTAGCTCGGATTGACGGAATACTCGGCGCAGATCCGCATGCCTTTGAGAAAATGATCGTCGGGATTCTGATAAACGAAACCGGGAACGAGTTTCGCGACGTCCGAGAAGCGCGCGAAGTTGCAGGAGCCCGGATCGACCACGCCCCATTCGACGAGGCCGCGCTTCGCGAGTTCTTCCAGATGCGCGTAGCGCTCCGCCGCCGACTTCATGGTGCCGTTAGCGTAGCTCGATCCCGCGATCGGGATTGTCGGATAGATGATGGCATCGCATTCACCGCGGATGCCTTCGATCGCGGCGGCGTAAAGCTGCCAGTCGTCTTTCTGCTCGCCGCTCGCCTCGTCATACACATGCAGGTGAATGATCGCGGCACCCGCTTTGGCGCAGGCAATGCCGTCGGCGACGATTTCCTTCGTGGAAGTCGGGATTCCCGGCTGCCGCGCCTTGCCCCAGGGCCCGTTGATCGCGGCCTCGATCCAGACTGTGGTCATGGCAGTGCCTCATTCCTCCACGCTTATCCGCCGCTTCCGAGGCTGGGTAAGCACGATGTTTTTCCGGATTCTGACGTGGTTGGTCGCCGGCGCAAGTGCGGCAATCACGCTCGTAACGATCGCGGGCCTGCTGGCGCCGCTCGATCCGCGCTTCGAGATCGTGAACCACTTCCGGCCGTTTCTGTTCGCCGCGATGCTCGGGGCTTTCGTGATCGCCCTGTTCCTGCGCCGCCGCGCGATCCTGCTCGGGACGGCCCTTCCGCTGTCGCTCCTTTCCGCGCTGATGCTTGCGCCGCTGCTGTTCACGTCTCCGTCCGCGCAAGGCGAGCGGCCGAACCTGCGCGTCGTCTCGCTCAATCTGTGGGTGAACAACCGCACGCCGGAACTAACCGCCTTCTTTCTGCGGACTAGCCGTGCCGACGTGATCGTGCTGCAGGAAGTCGCCTGCGCGCCGAGCGATCCGCTGTTCCTCGCACTGCGCGCCGAGTATCCGCACCAGTATCGTGCAAGCGAGCGCTGCTTCGGGCAGGCGATCCTCTCCAGGCATCCGATCGTCACCACCGGGCGGCAGGACTACAAGCATCGCCAGCCGATCTGGATCTGGGCCGAGATCGCGGTTGCCGGCCGCACGCTGCGCGTGACC
>JAEZFA010000295.1 GCA_023417665.1 Pseudomonadota bacterium
CCAAGCGAGGAATGATGATCGAAGCCGGCAAGTCAATTTCAACGGAAATCCTGGTCGATGACGCCCGGGTAATTTCCTTCATGGGCCCGGAGCTTCGGGTCTATGCGACACCCATGGTCCTTTGGGACATCGAATCCGCATGTCGCGATCTGCTTCTCACCTTGCTGCCCGAAGGCCAGGACAGTGTCGGCTCGCGCGTCGTGCTCGACCACATTGGCGCCGCCCCACTCGGCGCGACCGTGCAGGTCAAGGCTTCGATCGAATCGGTTGAAAACCGCAAGGTCGTTTTCACCGCGAATGCCACTTTCAACGGTCGCGAAATCGCGCAGGCGACCCATACCCGAACCATCGTTGTCGTCGCCGATCTCAAGGCGCGCATCGCCAAGTTGAAGCAATAGGAGCGCAGGATGGCGGAACTCTCATTCCGTGAGGAAGTCAAACAGCTTCGGATCGGAAACGGCGAGTACTTCGAAGGCGAAGGCATTCTTGCCGTCACCAAGGCTCTGCTGCAGTCCGGCATTTCTTATGTCGGCGGCTATCAGGGCGCGCCGGTATCCGCGCTCGTCGACGTATTGAGCGATGCAAGCGACCTTCTCGAAGAGCTGGGCGTGCATCTGGAAACCTGCGCGAACGAAGCCGGTGCCGCCGCAATGCTCGGCGCGTCGATCAATTATCCGATACGTGGCGCAGTTACGTTCAAGTCCATCGTCGGCACGAACGTGGCTTCCGATGCGATCTCCAACCTGTCGTCGCCCGGGGTCACGGGCGGCGCGTTGATTATCGTCGGTGAAGACTATGGCGAGGGCTCCAGCATCATTCAGGAGCGCAGCCATGCGGTGGCGGCAAAATCGCAGATCTGGCTGATGGATCCCCGCCCCGACCTCCAGAAGATCGTCGATATCGTGGAGCGCTCGTTCGAGCTTTCGGAAGCGTCCAATACGCCCGTGATGATGGAATTGCGCATCCGCGCCTGTCACCTGAACGGGCGGTTCGAAGCGCGGGACAACAAACGCGCAAAATACTCGAAGCGAGATCGGATCGATACTCCGATATTCAACAAAGACCGCATCAGCTTGCCGCCGGCCACATATGTGCAGGAAAAGCTCAAGATCGAAGTCCGTCATCCGGCGGCGGTCCGCTACGTCGCCGAAAACAGGATCAATGAATTATTCGACGGCGACCTCAACGACGTCGGCTTCATCCTGCAAGGCGGCATGTACAACCACGTCATCGCGGCCCTGAAAGCACTCAACCTCGCGGACGACTTCGGCAATTGCCGCGTACCGATGCTGGTTCTGAACTGCGTCTACCCGCTGGTGCCGGCCGAGATCGAAAATTTCTGCAAGGGGAAAAAGGACGTGCTGGTCATCGAGGAAGGCCAGCCTAATTTCATCGAGAACGACATCAAGGCGCTGCTTTCGGACTCCGGCATCGAAACCAGGGTATCGGGCAAGAACTGCCTGCCGATGGCTGGCGAATATGTCGGTGCCGTGTTGATCGACGGCTTCGACAAATTCTTCGTGCGTTCGCGGCCCGCCAATCTCGACGGCAAGATTGCCGCGGCCGCGGTGAAAACGTTTCAGGACAACAAACGCAAGGTCACCGAGATCCTCGGCGAGCCGCTTCCTACCCGCCCGCCGGGTCTTTGTACCGGCTGCCCGGAACGCCCCGTGTTCAGCGCGCTCAAGCTGGTGCAGGAACAAGTCGGCAAGGTTCACGTCAGCGGCGATATCGGCTGCCACAGCTTTGCGACGCTCGAACCCTTCAAGCTCGGCAATACCATTCTCGGTTACGGGCTTGGGCTCGCGTCATCGGTCGGACTGTCGTCGATGATGAAGAACCCGGTGGTGAGCATCATGGGCGACGGCGGGTTCTGGCACCAGGGCCTGACCACCGGTGTCGCCAATCACGTCTTCAACAAGGACGAAGGCGTGCTCGTCATCCTGAAGAACGGCTACTCCTCCGCGACCGGCCATCAGCACATCCCCTCCACCGGCACCAATTCCCGCGATCAGGCCAGCGAGATGGATCTGGAAAAGGCGCTGCGTGGCGTTGGCGTAAAATGGATCGAGACGGTTGGCTCCTACCGCGTCGGCAAGATGATCACTTCGCTGAAACGGGCAATCCTCGCTCGCGGGAAAGGGCTGCGCGTCATTATCGCCGAAGGCGAATGCATGCTCGCGCGTATGCGGCGCGAAAAGCCGATCGTTGCGGCGCATGTGAAAGCCGGCGGCAGAGCGCTGCGGACGAAATACGGCGTCGATGAAACCACCTGCACCGGCGATCACTCCTGCATCCGCCTCTCCGGCTGCCCAACCCTCACCGTCAAAACCAATCCCGATCCGCTGCGCAAGAATCCGGTCGCCTTTGTCAATGACGGCTGCGTCGGTTGCGGGAATTGCGGCGAGGTCGCGCATGCCGCGATCCTCTGCCCGTCATTCTACAAGGCGGACGTCGTTCAGAACCCGAACATGCTGGACCGCTTTCTCGCGCGCGTCCGGGGGGCGTTTATTCGCTTCTTGCAGCAGCGTCAGCGGGTAGCGGCATGACCAGCACGGAATCGAAAACGCGTTCCATCCTCATCGCCGCGCTCGGCGGTGAAGGCGGCGGCGTACTCTCGAACTGGCTCATCGCTGCAATTCGTGCCGCGGGCTATCTCGTGCAGGGCACGTCGATCCCCGGCGTCGCGCAACGCACCGGCGCCACAACGTACTATATCGAGTATCTTCCGGTTCCCATCGACGAGCTCGGCGGTCGCAGACCTGTTTTCGCGCTGACCCCCGTGCCCGGCCGCGTCGACATCATGATTGCGTCCGAACTCCTGGAAGCGGCGCGGGTCGCGCAGAACGGATACATCACGCCGGACCGAACCACGCTTATCGCTTCGAGCCACCGCGTCTATACGACCGCGGAAAAGATCGCGATGCTCGACGGCCGTTTCGATTCCGAGCCGATGCTCAAGGCCATTCACGCGATCGCCAATCGCGCCCTCGTGTTCGACATGCAGCAGGCCGCGCTGGAGGCAAAGACCGTCATTAACGCGGTCATTCTTGGAACGCTGGCCGGCTCGAACGCGCTCAACATCGACCCTTCGCACTTCGAGAATGCGATCAAGGAATCCGGCAAAGCCGTCTCCGCGAGTCTCAAGGGTTATAAGCTCGGTTTCGACGCGGCACACGGTACCCTGCGGAAAGAAGACACGCCCGAGGCGAAGGTACCGGCCACGGTATCCGTCAAAGACTTTCCGCTGGAAGCCCAGTTCACGGTCGCGAACGGATACGAACGCTGCCTCGACTATCAGAACAGGAAATACGCGGAGCTTTATCTCGACCGGGTGAAAACGGTGCTCGAAGCCGATCGTGCGGCCGGTGGCGCCGAGCGCGGCTGGAAGCTTACGATCGAGGGCGCGCGGCATCTCGCGCTCCGCATGACCTATGAAGACGTCATGCGCGTTGCCGACCTGAAAACACGCGCGGATCGCTTCGCCGGAATTCGGCAGGAGACGAAAGCCGGACAGAATGAGCCGGTTCATGTCACCGACTTTCTGAAACCCGGACCGGAGGAAGTCTGCGCATTGTTGCCGCCGTCGCTGGGCAACGCGTTTCTTTCATTCCTGCGAAAGCGCAATCTCGAACATCGCTTTCATGTCGGGTTGCACATCCGCAGCCACACGATCTCCGGCTTTCTCCTGATGCGGCTGCTCGCCCGCATGCGCTTCATGCGCCGGGGCTCTTGGCGCTTTGCGCAGGAAGAAACATTTACCGCACGCTGGCTACATGCGGTCCGCGAGGCGTGCGCGATCGACTACGACTTCGGCGTTCAGGTTGCTGAATGCGCCGACCTGCTCAAAGGCTACAGCGGCACCTATCGTCGCGGCGTACGCAATTTCGGCCTGCTCTTCGACGAGGTCGTCGATCCTGCGATCCGCGCGAAACTTCCCGCGGCAAAGCAAGTCAGCGGCGCGCGTGCCGCGGCGAACTCGGACCCCGAAGGCGATGCGCTGGACCGATACCTCAGCGCGTCGAAAGCATAACAAGAGAAGACGAAGCCAGAGGAACGTCATGCAGAACGGTCAGCTCTCTCATGTAGCAGGCGCCACCGACCAACCGCTACTTCGCAGCTCGATCGGTGCCGCGCTACGGGAAACGGCAACACGATACGCAAACAACGAAGCGGTCGTCAGCGTGTTTCAAGGGCATCGGCTTAGCTATGCCGAACTCGATCGGGAAGCCGATCGGGTGGCCGCCGCATTGCTATCGCTCGGCGTAAAGATCGGCGACCGGGTTGCGATCTGGTCCGCCAACAGAACCGAATGGCTGATCGCGCATCATGGCGCCGTTCGCATCGGCGCCGTCGTGGTAACGGTCAACCCGGCGCTCCGCAAAGATGAAGCATTTTATGTCTTCGAGAATTCCGGGGCGAAGATCATCTTTGCCTCGCGTGTCTTCCGCGGCTTCTCCTTCGCCGACGTTCTGACCGAAATCCGGCCCGACCTCAGCAACCTCAAGGAGCTCGTCTTTTTCGACGCGGGAGCCGGCGGCCTGTTCTGGAACGACTTTCTCGCACTCGGCAAGGAAAGTGATCGCGCGGAAGTCGCGAACCGGGAAAAATCCGTTACCGCCGATCTGCCCTGCAGCCTGCAGTACACGTCCGGCACCACCGGAAAGCCGAAAGGTGCGCTCCTCACCCACCACAATATTCTGAACAACGGTCATTTTGTCGGCGAGCGTCAGCGTCTGTCTCCGACCGACCGCATTTGTCTTCCGGTTCCGTTCTTTCATTGCTTCGGCATTGTGCTTGGCGCGCTTGCAGCGATTACCCATGCGAGCGCGATTATTCTGCCCAGTGAAAGCTTCGATCCGAAGGTCGCGCTCGAGGCGATCGCGAGCGAAAAATGCACGTCCTTTTACGGCGTGCCGATGATGTTCATCTCGGTGATCTCGCATCCCGATCTGGGGGCGACAGACGTCTCCTCGCTGCGCACCGGCGTCATGGGCGGCGCTCCCTGCCCGATCGAAACCATGCGGCAGGCGGGCGACCTTTTGCATATGAAGGAGATCACCGTCGCCTATGGGATGACCGAAACCTCCCCGATCTCTTTTCAATCCCTTCCCGACGACAGCGACGAAGATAGGGTCACGACCTGCGGAAAAATTCACCCGCATCTTGAAGCGAAGATCGTCAATCCGGGTACGGGTGAAACCGTCCCCCATGGAGCACCGGGCGAACTCTGTATCCGCGGCTATTCGGTGATGGAGGGATACTGGCGCAACCCAGAAGCGACCGGCGACGCCATCGACAGCGACGGATGGATGCATTCCGGCGACCTCGCCATCATGCGGCCGGATGGATACGTCCAGATCGTCGGCCGCATCAAGAACACCATCATCCGTGGCGGCGAGAACATCTATCCCCGCGAGGTCGAGGAGTTCCTCCTTACGCTTTCGCCGATTTCGGAAGCCTATGTTTTCGGGATTCCGGACAACAAATACGGCGAGGAAACCTGTGTCTGGATACGGCTGAAGAACGGCGCGCAAAGCACGCCCGAGCAAATCCGGGAACTCTGCAAGGGCAAGATCGCTACTTTCAAGATTCCAAGATACGTTCGGTTCGTTGATTCGTTTCCGACCACCGCAAGTGGAAAAGTTCAGTATTTCCGGATGCGCGAAGCAGAACAGGAACTGATTGCGAAAGAATCCCAGACACGGCTTCGTAACGGCCAGTCGTTCCGACACATGTGAAGATCTTGAAATCCGTAGCCGCGGCCCTCGTCAAGCCGGGTACCCGTCCGGACAAACATCCGCCGAAGGGTGCCGTTCGTCATTCCGCGCAATCGGAAACGATCGACATCCTCGCGGATACCTGGACCTATCTCATCATTCGCGAGGCCTTCTTCGGCGCGCACCGCTTTGCGGAATTTCAGCGCAAGCTCGGTATTCCGAGAGCGACACTCACGAAGCGGCTGCTCCGGCTCGAGAAGAACCGGATTTTCAAGCGGGTCGGCAAATCCGGCACGCATAAACAATACCGGCTTACCGAACGAGGCATGGACGTCTATCCCATCACGCTCGGCATGATGTGGTTTGGCGACAAGTGGTTGTGCAAGGACACGCCTCCACTCGCGCTCTTTCACAAAACCTGCCGATCGTGGTTCTCCGCCCGGATGGTGTGGCGGGAAACCGGCGAGCCCATGGACGCCCGGAATATCCGGGTCCGCATCCCCAACGACTACTGGATTCCACGGCCCAAGCGCACGTTGCGCCAGCGGCGCTCTTCCTGGGACGGCTCGGTCAAGGGAAAACGCCCCTGCTCGGTCGAACGCATGCTTTCCATCGTCGGCGATCGCTGGACCTTCCTGGTTCTGCAGGAACTCTTTCACGGCAATCATCGCTTCGACGACTTCGTGTTCAATCTCGAGATCGCGCCTGCGGTGCTTTCGCAACGCTTGTCCAACCTGCTTCGCGCCGGTTTCATCGAGAAGGACGAGAACCGCGGCGGCTATAACCTGAGCGAGATGGGGCTCGACAGCTACGGTCCAATGATTCTGCTCAAGGTGTGGGGAGAAAAATGGGTTTCACGCGGCGATCGCAGCAACTTCGAATTCATCGACGGCGCCGGAAGGTCGGTTTCCCCGGTCGCGGTCTGCTCTTGCTGTGCAAAGCCGATCCATCCGCGCGACGTTGCCTATGTCTGCAACTACGAGCCGCCGCAGTAAGCGCGCCGTGAAGCCGGCAAACTCATTGCTTCGAGCGGGCGCGCCTTTTGCGTTTGGGATCGGTATGCGCAACCACCCAGACGAATCTGGTGATGCCTACCCCTGAGTTTTCGAACCGGTGCGGCTGCGTGCTCGGAAAGTGAAAACTGTCGCCGCATTCCAGCACATGCACGTCGCTGCCGATCAGCAACTGCATCTGGCCTTCGATGACGAGTCCGAACTTCTCGCCTTCATGCGTGTAGGCGTCCGGCCCCGAACTGCCGCCGGCTTCGAGCGTGACTTCGTAAATCTCGATCTTCGACGCAGAGTTCGGGCTGAGAAGCTCCTGCACGACACCGACATCGGGCACGCGCAGCTTTCGACGATCCGCACGCCGCACGATGTGCCGCGACGCTGCATGCCCTTTTGGAGAAGCAAAGAACCACGAGACGGGAACGTCGAGTGCTTCCGCCAGTAGCCGCAAGGACCGCAGCGAAGGCGTCGAGAGTCCACGCTCGATCTGGCTGATCATGCCGATCGAAAGCGAAACCTTGTCGGCAAGTTCCTGAATGGAAAGGCCGCGATCCTTGCGAAGCTCACGCAGCCGCGCGCCGATCCAGACGTCATTTCCGGAAGCGGCTTCGTCCGGCAACTCAAAATTCTTCGCAACTGCTTTCGCTTTCACGCGAGTCCTCATTGTCTGCGGACTGGTTCTTAATCGCGCCAATTGGCGTTGACAAATTATCATTCGTAGTGAAAATTCTGTACAAAATTTTCACTAGGGATCGACGCTCAAAATGACCGGACGGCTGGAAATTGGCGTCGATATCGGCGGCACCTTTACCGACGTTGTGACCAGGGAGCCCGGCAAAGGCATCAGGTTTTTCAAGCTTCCAACGACGCGGAGCGACCCGAGTGAAGCGGTGGTCGCCGCGCTGAAGCACACGAAATCCACTTGGGGACTGCAGCCTGACCAGCTCGCCAGGTTCGCGCATGGCACGACCATCGCGACGAATGCGGTGCTCGAACGCAAGGGCGCCGCGATCGGAATCATAACCACAAAAGGCTTTCGCGACATTCTGGAAATCGGCCGGCAATCGCGCAGGCAAATGTATGACGTCGTGCTGCAACCGCAGCCGCCGGTTTTTCTTGCGCCGCGCCGTTTCCGGCAGGAGGTCAGCGAGCGCGTATCCGCCGCCGGCGACGTCCTGACGAGCCTTGACGAGGACGAATTGCGGATCGCGGTCGACAAGCTGGTGCGCGACGGCGTCCAGTCAATTGCGGTTGTTTTCCTGTTCGCCTTCGCAAATCCCGCTCACGAACACAGGGCCCGGCAGCTGGTTTCGGAATGGTATCCCGAAATCGCAATCTCGATTTCCTCCGAGGTCGATCCGCATTTTCGTGAGTATGAACGCACCGTCGCGACCGCCTTCGACGCCTATGTGAAACCGACAGTCGCGAAATATCTCGAGCGGCTCGAACATTCGCTGCAATCGGAGGGCGTCCCCGCTCCGCTACAGGTGATGCAATCCCGCGGCGGCCTGACGGTTTCGGAAGTCGCGCGGATGCGGCCGATCCGCCTGTTCCTCTCCGGCCCGGCCGGTGGTGTGGTCGGCGGCAAGATCGCAGGAACGTCGGCCAGCACCGATAACATCATCACCATCGACATCGGCGGCACATCCGCCGACATCGCATTGATCAGCAAAAGAAAGCCGCTCATCCGGCCGGAAGGCGTCATCGGCGACTACGCCGTGCGCGTCGCCATGGTTGACGTCAATACGATCGGTTCGGGTGGCGGCAGTATCGCCCGCATGGAAGGCGGCAGCTTGCGTGTCGGCCCTCATTCCGCCGGCTCCGAGCCCGGCCCCGCCTGCTACGGCCGCGGAGGCACACAGGCGACCGTATGCGATGCATCCGTCGTGCTCGGCTATCTCGACCCGGACTACTTCGCCGGCGGCAGCTTCAAACTCAATCCCGCGCTTGCCCGTGAAGTCGTGCAGAAGGCGGTCGCGGAGCCGCTCGGCATTTCGCTTGAGAAAGCCGCGCTGGGTATTCATCGGGTGCTCAACGCACAGATGGCCGAAGGCATCCGCGCAGTCTCCGTCCGGCAGGGCGTCGATCAGCGCGAATTTTCGCTCATGCCGCTTGGCGGCGCCGGTGGCCTGCACGCGACCGCGCTGGCCTCCGAACTCAGAATGACGCGGGTCGTCGTGCCCCGTATTCCCGGCGTGCTTGCCGCCGCCGGCCTCCTCGCCGCTCCTACCGAGCACGAGGTTTCTGCCGCATTCTCGCAACCGCTCGCGCAACTTTCGCTATCCGATCTCAAGCAGGCACTTGACCGTCTGGACGAAAGCGCTTCGCGGTTGATGGAGGCGGAGCGCGTGCAACCCGATCAGGTCACGATCGCCTACTACGCCGACATCTGCTTCATCGGCCAGTCTTACTCTCTGGAGATCAATTTCGATCCCACGGGGGCGGACCTCGCCACTCGCCTCTATGAAGATTTCCTGCTCGCGCATGACCGCGTCTATGGTCATGCGGTTCGCGTCCCGGCAAAGATCGTGGCGCTACGGGCAATCCATCAGGCGGCGGGCAGCGATACCATCGACGAGATGCGGGTGCCTCCGGCGAGCGCGCCGATCGAGCTCGGCAGCCGGAAAATATGGGTCAGCGGTCAGGATCAGCCGGTCGATGCCCGCGTGCTCAACCGCGAAGCCATGCCCGCCGGATTCAAATTTTCCGGCCCGGCAATCGTCCAGCAATCCGATACCACGACGCTGGTCGAGCCCGGCTGGGACGGCATTGTCGACGACGCCGCCAACATCATCTTGACCCGGGAATAAACGATGCAGCCACGCGAACAGGGACTGGATCCCATCACCGTCGAGGTGGTCCGGAACAAGCTTGAAGGAATTGCCAGCGAGATGCAGCAAACGCTGCTGCGCTCCTCGTTCTCCCCGATCGTCAAAGAAGGACTGGACGCTTCCGCGAGCCTTTTCACCGTCGAAGGCGAAACTCTCGCGCAGGCATGCGCAATTCCGGTCCATCTCGGCACGCTGATCCCGGTCGTCGAAAAGATTTTGGAACTCTACCCGGTCGCGAAGATGAAGGCCGGCGACGCTTTCATCATGAACGAACCTTATCTCGGCGGCACACATCTCCCGGACATCGCCATCGTCACGCCGATCGTTGCAAAGGATGGCCGCGTTATCGCGCTCTCGGCGGCGATGACCCATCACCAGGACATGGGCGGCATGTCTCCCGGCTCGGTTCCGACCAATGCCGTGGAGATTTTTCAGGAAGGCCTGCGAATTCCTCCCCTGCGCTTCCGTGAGAACGGCGAATACAATGAAACCCTGGTCGCACTCATCCGGCAGAACGTGCGCATTCCGGATACGGTAATGGGCGATCTGAACGCGCAACTTGCAGCCTGCAATGTCGGCGCGCGCCGCATCAGCGAACTGGTCGACGCGCTTGGCCACAATATGGTCGGTGCGATCTTTGA
Organism: Pseudomonadota bacterium; assembly: GCA_023417665.1. Taxonomy (GTDB): domain Bacteria; phylum Pseudomonadota; class Alphaproteobacteria; order Rhizobiales; family Xanthobacteraceae. Next base: position 10,200 of record JAEZFA010000295.1, read on the forward strand.
AGGCCTGCTCGACAATTCCGAGCAACTGACGCGGAGCGCACTGCGCTCGATTCCGGAAGGGACTTACTCCTACGTCGACTACAACGACAATGACGGCATCGAGCTAGACAAGCGGATCAAGTTTCAGGTCGCCGTAACGATCCGGGACGGCAACTTCCACGTCGATTTTACCGGCTCCTCGCCGCAGGTGCGCGGACCGTTCAACGCCGTCCCGTCGGGCGCGCTTGCCGCCGCCTGTTTTGCAATCCGCGCAGTCACCGATCCGAACATTCCGACCAATGCCGGCTGCTTCCGCCCGGTTTCGCTTGAACTTCCTCGCGGTTCGATCGTGAACCCCGTCGAGCCGGCAGCCGTGAATGCGCGGACGGCGACGATCAAGCGGATGGCGGGCTGCATCCTCGGCGCATTGCGCCCCGCCGTGCCGGAGCGTGTTCCGGCGGACTCGTCCGGCGAGATGCTCGCCGTGATGTTCGGCGGCCAGCGCCAGAGCGGCGAGCCATTCGTCATCGGAGAACTGATCGCGGGTGGCAGCGGCGCCGGACTTCATTCCGACGGCGTCGACGTGATCGAGACCGACGTCTCGAACTGCATGAATCTTCCGGCCGAAGCCATGGAGATGGAAGCGCCGGTCCGGGTACATCAGGTCGCTTTGCGGTCCGGCTCGGGCGGTGCCGGCAAACAGCGCGGCGGGCTCGGGATCGTGAAGGAATACGAAGTGCTCGAGGGCGAAGTCCGCTTCACGCATCGCGGCGAGCGCCATATGTGCGCGGCCAGCGGCAGCAACGGCGGCGAGCCCGGAGAGATGGCCGTCTCAAGAATATTCAGGACCGACGGACAGACCGAAGAGATTCCCTCCAAGATGATGGCCGTCCTCCAGAAAGGCGACCGGGTAATCATCACCACCGCCGGCGGCGGCGGCAACGGGCCGGCGACACTCCGGGAACAGGATCTCGTGGACGCGGACGTGAAAGACGAAAAAA
>JAEZFA010000040.1 GCA_023417665.1 Pseudomonadota bacterium
AATGCAGCGCCGTTTTTCTTTGCGTCGGCACTCCGACGTAACATCCAGCAACAAAATAATATCGGCGCACCCCGTTCCCGAACGTTCCGGACCCGGATTAGGATTGCGCCAGGGGGCCCAGTCGGGCCGTCGGGGGATCTCACTTCAATGTTCAAGCATCGGTCGGCTGCCGGCTTCTCGGCGGCGTCATTCACGCGTGTCTTCGGTCTGGTCGCCGGGCTGGTTCTGGTTTTCATGCTGCAGCCGATACCGGCCGCGCACGCGCAGGAAAACGCCCGTCCCTACAAGAGGATCGGCAACTGGGAGATCGAGTTCGTTCAGGCCTACGCCACGACGCCCGCGCATTGCCGCCTCAAGCGCGCATACGGCACCGAAGAGTGGTTGATGATCGTCTTCGGAAAAGACCTGCTCGCTTTCGACTTTTCGGGCCTGGGTACGGCCGCACTCGGCAACCAGCTTGAGGTCACTTATTCCATCCCTCCGATCGATCCCAAGCCTGCGACCGCGAAGCTCGTTCCGATCGGCGGTCCCGGCGGATTTGAGGTCCTGCGCGTCGTGGAGCCTCTTGATGGGCCCGGCAGCCTTGACGACCTGCTGGATGAAGCACGCACGCGGATCGAATTCCGCACGAAGTATCCGCCCGCGGATCGCAGCATTCCCGGCCGCTGGAGCTACGACATCAAGGGCATCAAGCCCGCGGTATCGGCGCTCATCGATTGCCGGGATGAATTGAACCGCCTGCTCGCCATGCCCAAGCAGCCGGTGCAGCGGAACATGGCGCAGAACCCTGCGCCCGCGCAAACGCCCGCGCGCCGTCAGGTGGACTGTCTGCTGGTGGTGAAAGGCCGTACCTATCTCGACGGGCGCTGCGAGTATGAATCCGACAAGGACGGCTCCTTCCGCATGTTCGGCAAGGACTACTTTGTCTACTTCAACGTGCTCGAGAAAAATCTCGGCGATGCATCCTGGAACGCCGACCCGAAAAGCACGCATGCGCATAACCGCATCGGCGAAATGCGGCGCGACGGCGCCTGCTGGGTGATGAACAAGGACACGCGCGTTTGCGCCTGGCGGCTCGGCGAACGGCCCGCCAGCACGGCCGAGAAGCCCGCAAACACGAACAAGCGCGCCCGTTATTCCTGTCCCGCGGCGGGCAGCATTCGCTCGAAGGAGAGCAAACGCAAGGCGGTCGTGCATTTCGCAAACAGCACCGGCCGCACCATGGATGTGGTGTGGATCGATTTCGATGGAAAGCGAAAGACCTATCGCACGCTAAAGAATGGCGAGGACTATAAGCAGCAGACTTTCGTCACCCACCCCTGGATTCTCGTGGACAAGCAGGGCCGCTGCCTCAACTATGTCGTCTGGCCAAAGGGGGGCGAGGAACTGCAGGAATTTTTCGATGACAATTGAACCTTCGGCAGCCCGCGTAAATCAAGGCACCGTCATCATGCGCAAATTCGCCATCCTTGCTTCGATTGCGGTGGTTTCTTCTTTCCTGGGCGCAGCCGGCCACGCACAACCGCGCGGCAAGCTCATCGTCAACCAGCTTTCGGGAAAGTGCATCGATGTCAGCGGCGCACCGGGCGTCGCCAACGGCGCCGTGATTCAACTCTGGGATTGCGAACGCAACGGCAGGAACAAGGATAACAACTCGAACTCGGATCAATTCTGGGAGCGAACCCAATCCGGCAAGATCAGGAATACGCTTTCCGGCAAGTGCATCGACCCCAAGGGACGCAATAATGGCGACGATCTCCAGCTATGGGATTGCGATGCTCCCGGCCGCGACAGCGACCAGATCTTTGTTTTCCGCTCCGACGGCTTTATCGAGCATCGCTCCACGCGCAAATGCATCGATGTTTCCGGGGCACCCGGCCGCAATAACGGGGCACGGCTTCAGTTGTGGGATTGCGAGCTGAACAATCCCGGCACCGATCAGCGCTGGCGCTTCTAGCCGTCCGCCGCTCGAGCGAAAGACGATCGCCGGGAAAACCTCCCGGCGATTTTTCTGTCGGGATTCCGACGCATGCTTGTGCCGGCTGCGCATAACTCCCGCCGCGGCGCGGATTTCTCCTCGCAGCCAATTTCCTCCCTTCGGTAATTCGCCTACACCGTCGGCGCCCCGGCACGCACGAACGCGAAACAATCATGCCGGGCGCCAGGGAAATTCTCCGTCATGTCGAAGAGCATTGCAGCTGCCGCAGCGATTGCGGTGTCGTGCCTCGCCTTTAGCGCTTCCGCCGAAGCGCAAACCCGCTGGATGCAGGCCTGTCCCGCGCCCGGAAACATCCGCTCCGTCGACAGCAAGTCAAAGGCCGTGATCCACTTCTCGAACAACACCGAAAGAACTGTCAATGTCGTGTGGCTGGACTACGAAGGCAACCGCAAGACCTACAAGACGCTGAAACGGGGCGAAGTCTACGAACAGCAAACGTTCGTCGGCCATCCGTGGCTGATCGTCGACGGCAAGGGTGTTTGCCTCGGGGTCTATTGGCCGCGATCCGGCGAGCAGATCGCGGAACTATACGCAGACCAGTAAGCAACGGCGCGGCCTTGCATGGCGGGCCGTTCGCCATCGGCCGATTTTCCGGGATGGGCGCTCGTCACGAGCGCCCATTTTTTAACGGCTAGCGCCTTCCCAGAAAATCCATCTTGCCGAGCGGCACGCCCTTGTGGCGCAGGATCGCGTAGGCAACCGTCATGTGGAAGAAGAAATTGGGGATCGCGAAGCCCTGGAGATATTGCGCGCCGGTGATGACATATTCGTTCTGGCCTGCCTTGAAGCGGACTTCCCGCTCCTCGCTGCCGTCGATCGTGGCGGCCGGCACGCTCTTCAGATAGTCGATCGTCTTCTGGACGCGCGCCTGCAGTTCAGGAAAGGTTTTTTCGGTGTCCGGGAAGCTCGGCACCTCGCTTCCGGAGAGCCGTGCAGCGCAAGCCTTGGCCGCATCGCTCGCCCGCTGTACCTGCCCGGCAAGCGTCAGCATGTCGGGCGCAAGGCGGGCTTCCGCGAGCTCCTGCGGGTCGCCATGGGCGGCACCTTTCTCGAGGATCGCGGAAAGATTGCGCAAGCCGCGCAGGAAAAGCGGAATCGACGACTGCGACATCGACAGGGACATCAAGAACCTCTGACCACGGGAAATTGAATAAGGCGAGCGCGGGATGCTAGGCCGCCGCCGCGACAAGGACCAGCGTTTCGGGCTAAGGAATATGCAGGGCTGAACCTTGGGCCGCGCATGAAGAACCCGAACGAACCGACACCGGACCAATCCCCGCCCTCGCTGGGCAATACGATTTTCATGAGCGGGCTCTGTTTTGCCGCGGGGCTGTTTCCGCTGCTGATCGGTCTCGGCGTCATCTCGGGCAATGTAGAAGCCGGGCCGGCGGGCCGCCTGCTGGCGATCGTCGCCGGCATCGTTTTCATTCTCGCGGGCATCATGGTTCTGCTGCGCGACACCGCCGGGGTACGAAACAACGAGGCGATCCCCGCGCATGCGCCGTTCTGGATCCGCCTTGGCGAGAGCTTCGTGGGAATTGCGACCATCGCTGCCTTCGCCGGCCTTTGCAGCATCGTCGCGTTCGGCCCGTTCTTCTCGCCCGATATGTTGCCCGACATGATCCGGCAGATGGGTTCGGCCGGCGCGGCAATCTTCCGCATCCTGATGGGAGCGTTCGCCATCGTGTTCTGGTATATCGTCGCGCATCTCGTGCTGACGAAAATCCGCGGCAATGCCGGCAGTCAGCCGTAGCGGCAGCAAAGGATCCCCATGATCACGCGACGCAAATTCGTTGCCGGCACTTTGGCCTTTTCCACCTTTCCCGCGATTGCGCAGGACCTGTTTTCAGAAGCGATGATCTGGCGCGACCCGGCGATCCCGGTCGCCGGCAACCCGAAGGGCAATCTTACGATTGTCGAGTTTTCCGACTTCAACTGCCCCTATTGCCGCAAGGCGTTTCCGGTGATGCAGAAGGTCGTGCGCGACGACGGCAACATTCGCCTCGTCTACAAGCTATGGCCGATCTTCGGTCCCGCCTCGGTTTACTCGGCACAACTTACCATGGCTTCGCGCAGCCAGAACAAATACGTTCAGGCTTATGAAGCGCTGATGGGCTCGGAGTCGCGCGTGACCGAAGCGTCCACCGACAAGACGCTTGCCGCGATCGGCATCGACGTGCCGCGCGCGAAAAAAGATCTGCAGAAGAACATCAAGGAAATCGGCGCGACGCTGAAGCGCAACCACGATCAGGCCGAAGGCCTCAGCTTCCAGGGCACGCCGTCCTTCATCATCGGAAAATTCCGCCTGTTCGGCGCGCAGCCCGAAGAAATCTTCAAGCAGGCGATCGCGGACGCCCGCAAGGCGCTGAAGGCGGGCTGACCATGCGCGTCGTCGTCGCGCTCCTGCTCGCACTCGCCGCGCAACCGGCGCTCGCGCAGCAAAGCGCGCAGGACAAGGAATGGATCGCGCACTGCATCTCGCAGATCTCCGAAACCGACAGGCCGCGCGCCCGGCTTTACTGCAAGTGCATGGCCAAAAGCGTCGACACCTCCGAGAAGCTCCGCCAGACCGATCTCGAGCGCTCGTTCCCGCCGCTGCATCGCGTCTGCTTTAAGAAGGCAGGCTTCAAACGGCCGAACTGAAAAAGGCCGCCCTTCCGGGC
>JAEZFA010000117.1 GCA_023417665.1 Pseudomonadota bacterium
CGCGCATGTCGATGGAAAGGTTTATGACGCGGTCGCGAGCTACGGCCGCCGTCCGCAATTCGATAACGGTGCGCCGTTGCTCGAAACCTTCCTGTTCGATTTCGCGGGCGACCTCTACGGAAAGGAAATGACCGTGGAGTTCGCGGGCTTCATCCGCGAGGAAGCGAAATTCGACAGCCTCGACAAGCTGATCTGGCAGATGAAGCAGGATAGCGAGCAGGCGCGGGGTATTTTACGCAATACTTAACGCCTTGGCCGGACAAGGCAGGGAACGGAGGCGGCGAGAATGGCCGCTGGAAACGCCTGATTCCGGCTGCTAGAAGGCGGCCTCATTCCTAGAGACCCTTGTCGCCATGGCCAAAGAGAAGAAGGACGGCCCCGATTATTCGGAGACGCTGTTCCTCCCCCAGACCGATTTCCCGATGCGTGCCGGCCTGCCTCAGAAGGAGCCGGAGATTCTCGCGCGCTGGCAGAAGATTGGCCTTTACGAACTCATGCGCAAGACCGCGAAGGGTCGCGACAAGTTCATCCTGCATGACGGCCCGCCTTATGCGAACGGCAACATTCATATCGGGCACGCGCTGAACAAGATCCTGAAGGATCTGGTGACACGCACACACCAGATGCTGGGCTACGACTCCAATTACGTTCCGGGCTGGGACTGTCACGGCCTGCCGATCGAGTGGAAGATCGAGGAGCAGTACCGCGCCAAGGGGCAGGACAAGGATCAGGTCGAGATCAACGAATTCCGCAAGCAGTGTCGCGAATTCGCGCAGCACTGGATCGACGTGCAGCGTGAGGAATTCAAGCGCCTCGGCGTCGAGGGCGACTGGAAGCACCCTTACACGACCATGAGCTTCGAGGCCGAGGCGACGATCGCGCGCGAACTGATGAAGTTCGCGAAGAACGGCACGCTCTATCGCGGCTCCAAGCCGGTGATGTGGTCGGTGGTGGAACGCACCGCGCTTGCTGAAGCGGAGGTGGAGTATGAGGACTACACGTCGGACACGATCTGGGTGAAGTTTCCGACGCCGACCGGCGAGAGCGTCGTGATCTGGACCACGACGCCCTGGACGATCCCCGGCAATCGCGCGGTCAGCTATTCGTCGCGCATCAATTACGGAATCTATGAAGTCACCGCCGCACCCGCCGACAACTGGGCGAAGCAGGGCGATAAACTCATTCTCGCCGACAAACTCGCCGAAGCGGTGATGAAGTCGGCGCGCGTCGAAAGCTACCAGCGCCTCGGTGATGCGGACCTGAAATCCATCAAGTCGCTCGCGCATCCTTTGCGCGGCAAGGGCTACGACTTCGAAGTCCCGCTCCTTGACGGCGATCACGTCACCGACGAGGACGGCACCGGCTTCGTGCACACCGCGCCCGGCCACGGCCGCGAGGACTTCGACATCTGGATGGCGAGCGGAAAGATGCTCGCGGAGCGCGGCATCGATACCGCAATTCCGTTCACGGTCGGCCCCGACGGCGCGCTCACGAAAGAAGCGCCGGGCTTCGAAGGCCGCCGCGTCATCGACGACAAGGGAAACAAGGGCGACGCCAACGACGCCGTCATCAAGGCGCTCTCCGACGCGAACGCGCTGATCGCGCGCGGGCGGCTCAAGCACCAGTATCCGCATTCGTGGCGCTCGAAAAAGCCGGTGATCTATCGCAACACCCCGCAGTGGTTCATCGCGATGGACAAGCCGATCATGGAATTTTCGATCGCGCCGCATGCGGGCTCCGAGGAAGCGCTGCGCAACTATCAGGGCGAGACGCTGCGCGAACTCGCGCTACAGGGCATCAAGGACGTCAAGTGGGTGCCGCAGTCCGGCGAAAAGCGCATCAACGGCATGATCGAGAACCGCCCGGATTGGGTGATCTCGCGCCAGCGCGCCTGGGGCGTGCCGATTGCGGTTTTCGTGAACAAGGACAGCGGCGAAACGCTGATCGACGAGCGCGTCAACGCGCGCATTATTGAAGCCTTCAAGCGCGAAGGCGCCGATGCCTGGTTCGCAGACAAGGACGGCGCGCGTTTCCTAAAGCCCAATTTCGATCCCGCGAAATTCGAAAAGGTGAACGACATTCTCGACGTCTGGTTCGATTCCGGATCGACGCATGCTTTCACGCTCGAGGATCCGAAGCAGTTTCCGCAGCTTGCCGGCATCGTCCGCAAGCGCGACGGCGGCCGGGATACGGTGATGTATCTCGAAGGCTCGGACCAGCATCGCGGCTGGTTCCATTCTTCGCTGCTGGAATCCTGCGGCACGCGCGGCCGCCCGCCTTATGACGTGGTGCTGACGCACGGCTTCACGCTCGACGAGCACGGTCGCAAGATGTCGAAGTCGCTCGGCAACACCGTCGAGCCGCAGAAGGTGATCGCCGAAAGCGGCGCCGACATCCTGCGCATGTGGGTCGCGGCGACCGACTATTCCGACGATCAGCGCATCGGCAAGGAAATCCTGAAAACCACCGTCGATACCTACCGCAAGCTTCGAAACACGCTGCGCTGGATTCTCGGCTCGCTGCATCCTTTTACGGAGAAGGATCGCGTCGCTTACGCGGACATGCCCGAGCTTGAGCACTTCATGCTGCATCGTCTGGCGGAAATGGATGCGATCGTCCGCAAGTCCTACGCCGAGTTCGACTACAAGCGCGTGTTCGCAACGCTCGTGCAATTCATGACGGTCGACCTGTCGGCGTTCTATTTCGACATCCGCAAGGACACGCTCTATTGCGACCCGATCTCGTCCGTCGCGCGCAAGAGCTGCCTCACCGTGCTCGACCGCATCTTCCATTCGCTCACGACATGGATCGCGCCGATCCTGTGCTTCACCGCCGAAGAAGTCTGGCTCTCCCGCTTCCCGAGCGAGCAGGGCTCGGTACATAACGAAACCTTCCCGAAAATTCCGGAAGGCTGGCGCAACGATGCGCTGGCGGAGAAGTGGAAGAAAATTCGCGCCGTCCGCCGCGTGGTGACCGGCGCGCTGGAGATCGAACGCGCGCAGAAGCGGATCGGCTCGTCGCTGGAAGCTGCCCCCCGCATCTTCATCGCCGACAAGGAACTGCTCGACGCCGTGAAGGACACCGACATGGCCGAAATCTGCATCACATCGGATGCGATGATCGAGGCCGGCGAGGGACCGGCGGATGCGTTCCGCATGCCGGAGGTTCCCGACGTTGCGGTCGTGCCGGCGCGCGCCGAGGGCAGCAAATGCGCGCGCTCGTGGAAGATTTCGCCGCTGGTCGGCAGCGATCCGGAATTTCCGGACGTTACGCCTCGCGATGCGCAGGCCTTGCGCGAGTATCGCGCCGCCCGCAAGGCCGCGGAATAACGGACGGCTTGGGTGGAAAGCTCTCCCGCGCAGGCAAGCCCGGAACCGGCGGAGGAAGGACGCTATCTGCGTTTAGGCCTCGGGCTCGCGCTCATCGTCTTCGCGCTCGACCAGATCACGAAATATGCCGTGCTCTGGGGGCTCGATCTTGCCACCCGCGGCAGAATTTACCTCGCCCCCTTCGTGGATTTCGTGCTGGCCATGAACAGGGGCATTTCCTACGGACTTTTTCCACAGGACGGGGATTTCGGGCGCTGGCTCCTGTTCGGGATCAAAATTGCCGCTTCCGTGCTGTTTTTCTTCTGGCTGCGGCGGGCTGCCACGCCCCTGGTAGCGGCGGCGCTGGGTCTGCTGATCGGCGGCGCGCTGGGAAATGCCCTGGATCGGGCCCTGCAGGGCGCGGTGATCGATTTCGTCTCGCTCCACGCCTTTGGGTTCCGCTGGTACGTCTTTAACCTCGCGGACGCGGCGATCGTTGCCGGGGTAATCGGCCTGCTATACGATGCGTTAAGGCCTAACGCCTTGAAATCGCCGCCAAAGGGCGGGAATTGACCGCCTCAAGGGTGCGAAATATGGGCCGGCCCCGGACTGTCCGGGCCAGCAGCAGAGGCTAGTAGCAATGTCGCAGCGGCGCTTCCTGTCACTTCTTGCCGTCTTCGCCGTCGCCATGACGGCCATGAGCTTCGCCGTGCAGCCGTCCTTCGCCGAGGACGACGACGAGGAAGAGCCGAACTTCATGAGCCGCCTGCTCGGTTCGGTCGGCCTCCTGCAATTGCCCGGGCCTGCGATCGACTATCGCGAGCGTCCGCCGCTCGTGGTGCCGCCGATCTCGACCTATGTGCAGCCTCAGGTGCAGCCCAACTCGCCCGCGTCCGAACCGGATGCCTGGGATTTTTCCAATCCGCGCCAGCAGCAGGCCGCCGCACCGGAAGACAATCGCGCGCCTCTGAATCCGTCGCTCGTATTGCCGCCGCCGGTCGATCCCGACGGTGTGCGTCTGCGCAATCCGGACTTCCCGGTAGACCCGGAAGTGCGCGCCGCGCAGAAGCGCAAGAAAACCGGCAAGCGCGTCATCTCGCGCGCCGAGGATGATCCGACCTATAGCGGCCGGAGGCTTACGCCCGACGAAATGCGCGCGCGCGGCCCGGTTTCCGATCGCAGTTCGGGCACCAATGCCAACGCCAATGAGGCGCAATCCCTGCCGCAGAAACTCGGCGTGCCGACGATCACCAATCTTTTCCGCGGCGGGCAGAAGGAAGCGCCGACGCCCTTCACGGGCGAACCGGAGCGGACCTCGCTCACGCAGCCGCCCACCGGCTATCTGACGCCTTCGCAGAACGCGCCTTACGGCGTCGTTACGAAGGACAAGCAGAAAGACAACGGGCGCCTTGTTCATCCCAATATGCCGGATTACTCCGGCCCCATTCAGACCCAATAAATCCACCGTGCGTGCCCGGCTTTAACCGGAGTCGCTCGGTAAGCCGGATGCCGCAGCCGTTTGGAGTTTTCCAGCAGGTGAAACGAGTCGTCATGACCGCGATCGCAATCTGTGCAGCCGCCGGTTCGGCGGCTGTTGTCTTGCCCAGTACAACACGCGCCGCCTCGCCCGGCTTGCAGGTCAGCGAGTTCAAGCTCGCGAACGGATTGCAGGTCGTCGTGATTCCCGACCGGCGCACGCCGGTGGTGACGCACATGGTCTGGTATCACGTCGGTTCCGCCGACGAGACCGCGGGCAAGTCCGGGCTCGCGCATTTCCTCGAGCATCTGATGTTCAAGGGTACCGAGCTGAATCCGGCCGGAAAATTCTCCAAGGTCGTCGCCACGATCGGCGGGCAGGAGAATGCCTTCACCTCGCAGGACTACACCGCCTATTTCCAGCGCGTCACGCGCGAGAATCTCGAACAGGTCATGACCTTCGAGGCCGATCGCATGACCGGGCTTCAGCTCACCGACGAGGTCGTGCTGCCGGAGCGCAATGTCGTGCTTGAGGAGCGCCGCACCCGCACCGACAATGATCCTGCGGCGCAACTCGCCGAAGCACTCACCGCCGCGCTTTATGTGAACCATCCCTACGGCCGCCCGATCATCGGCTGGATGCATGAAATCCGCCAGCTCGACCGGGTATCGGCGCTCGAGTTCTACAAGCGCTTCTACACGCCGAATAACGCCGTTCTGGTGCTCGCCGGCGATCTCGATGAAAAGGAAGCGCGCGAGCTTGCGGAAAAAACTTACGGCCGCGTTCCACGCGTTGCCGAGGTTGGGCCGCGCGTGCGGCCGGTGGAGCCGGAGCCGCGCGCGCATCGGCGGATTTCGCTCGCCGATCAGCGGGTAAAGCAGCCCGCGCTGTCGCGCTATTATCTGGTGCCTTCCTATCGCACGGCGACAGGGCATGAAGCCGAAGCGCTGGAAATCCTTTCGCATATTCTCGGCGGCGGGCAGACCAGCCGGCTTTATCGCGCGCTGGTGGTGGAGAAGGGCATCGCCGCCAACGCCGGTTCCTGGTACCAGGGCACGGCACTCGATGCGACGCGTTTCGGCGTCTACGCCTCGCCGCGTCCCGGGGTGTCGCTCGCCGATCTCGAATCCGCGCTCGATCAGACGATCGAAGAACTCGCGGAGAAGGGCGTCAGCGCCGAGGAGGTCGATCGCGTCAAAACGCGGATCATCGCCTCCACGATTTTCTCGCAGGATAATCAGACCACGCTTGCGCGCATCTACGGCGCGGCGATCACCACCGGCATGACGGTATCCGCGGTACAGGAATGGCCCGACCGGATACGCGCGGTCACGCCGGAAGACGTCCGCAACGTCGCGAAGAAATGGCTTGATCTGCGCCGCGCCGTCACCGGCCACCTGGTCCGGCCGAATGCAACGCCGGAGAAGCGGACGTGATCGCGTTCGGTTTCTTCCGCGGTACGCGCGGCATCCTGAAAGGACTGTTCATGGCTCTCGCCCTGTTCTCGGCGTCGAACGCTTCGGCCGCGCAGCTCGGCAACATCGAACGTCTCGTGACGCCCGCGGGCATCGAATTGTGGTTCGTGCGCGACGACACGCTCCCGATCCTCTCGGTGAATTTCGCCTTCGAGGGCGGCTCGTCGCAGGACCCGGCCGATCGCGCGGGGCTCGCCTATTTTACCGCCGCCATGCTCGACGAGGGTGCGGGCGATCTCGACGCGAGCACGTTTCAGGAGCGGCTCGAGCGCCGCGCCATCACGCTCGGGTTCAGTGCCGACCGCGACACCTTCCGCGGCTCGCTTCGCCTGCTGAGCGAGCATCGCGACGAAGCTTTTGAGTTGTTGCGGCTGTCGCTGAATGCGCCGCGCTTCGATCAGGAAGCAATTGATCGCATCCGCGCGAGCATTCTTGCCGCCTATCGGCGCAGCCTGAACAGCCCCGATGAAGTCGCGAGCCTGCGCTGGTTCGCCTCCGCGTTTCCGAACCATCCTTACGGGCGGCCCGTGAAAGGCGACGAGGCTTCCGTTTCGGGCATCGAGCGCAACATGCTCTTTGCTTACGTGAAGAAGGTGATCGCGCGTTCGAACCTCAAGATCGCCGTGGTCGGCTCGATCGATCGCGACGAACTGATGCGCCGGATCGACGAGGTTTTCGCGAAGTTGCCGGAAAAAGCCGACCTCGTGCCGGTAGCAGAGGCGAAGCCGCAGGCGCTGGGCCGCCGCGACGTGGTCGATCTGAATATCCCGCAGACCGCGATCATCTTTGGCAGCACCGGCCTGAAGCGGAAGGACCCGGATTTCATCCCGGCTTTCGTCCTGAACCATATTCTGGGCGGCGGCAGCTTCTCCTCACGGCTTTACCGTGAAGTGCGCGAAAAGCGCGGGCTCGCCTATTCGGTCTATTCCTATCTCGCGACGCTGGACTATTCGGGGCTTTTCCTCGGCGGCACCTCGACCCGCAACGACCGGGCGATGGAGGCCTTCCAGATCATCGAGCAGGAAATCAACCGCATTGCGAAGGAAGGGCCGACCACGGAAGAACTGGCGCAGGCCAAGAGCTATCTGACCGGCTCGTACCTGCTGCATTTCGATACCTCCGTGAAGGTGGCGCAGCAGCTCCTCGAGATCCAGCTTGAGAACCTCGGCATCGACTACATCGAGCGCAGGAACAAGCTGGTGAATGCGGTAACGGAGGAAGATGTTCGCCGCGCTGCAAAGCGTTTGTTAGCAGACAGCAAGCTACTGGTGATCATGGTGGGTAGACCCGCGCCGCTGGCGAAAGCCAACGGCGGCTGATTTTCAAGGGTTCGCGAGCGCCCCGCCTGCTGTTATTATGGGCGTTCGGAGGGAGTGGTGAGTATGCGTAACGGTTTCAGGCATGGCCTGCACAAGCAGGGCTGGGCAGCATTCGTGCTTGTCGGTTTGCTGGCAGGTTGCAGCACCATTGAGAATGTGGTGGGCCCGATCGGCAATGTGGGTAACGTTTTCAGCCAGAATACGCCGGCGAACGCGCCCGAAAATCAGAACACGCCGACCCAGATCAGCGCTGAGGAGAATTGTCCCGGCGCCACGATTCGTCAGGGTGCTGCGGCCTGGGCACAGAACGTAGGCCAGGGACCGACCAACATCCGCTATCAGGCCAGCATCGTGCAGATCGCCCGCGAATGCACGATCCTCGGCGATACCATGACCATCAAGGTCGGCATCGAAGGCCGCGTGCTGGTCGGGCCGAAAGGCGGCGCCGGCAACGTCACCGTGCCGCTGCGCATCGCGCTGGTCCAGGAAGGCCCGCAGCCGCGCCCGGTGATCTCCAAATTCTACGCGGTACAGGTCACTGTTCCGCCGGGCGCGACCCAGGTCCCGTTCACGCAGGTGGATAACGATCTTTCGTTCCCGATCCCGGCGGACAAGAACCTCGAGCGCTTCGTCATTTACGTTGGCTTTGATCCGCAGGGCGCACCGCCGCCGCAGAAGAAGGCGAAGCCGCGTCCGAGGCCGAAACCAAAGCCGAAGCCGAAAGCAGCTCCCGTGCCGCCGGCGCAGCAACAGCAGGCTCCGCAGCAACAGCCGACGTTCCAGCCGCCGCCGACCCAGCAGCAGCAGCCGACGTTCCAGCCGCCGCCGACGCAGCAGCAGACGCCGCAGCAGCCGCGGAACGTCCCGACCTTCGATCCGCCGCCGCGTCAATAATCGCGCGGCAGGCAAGAAAAAACGGCCGCGAAAGCGGCCGTTTTATTTTTGGTGATGCCCGTTTGTTCGAGCCGGTTCGCGGCGTTCGTATGCAGTGCGTGCAGCACGTCGCAAGCCGAGTTTTCCGGCATTGCACGCAGCAACCGAACAGGAATTTGAAGGCGTGATCGTGTCCGAACCCGGAGCGCGCGCCTCGCAAAAAAAACGGCCGCTTCCGCGGCCGCTTTTTGATTTCGTAGAAGCTTGCCGGCGATCAGCCGAGACGCGACTTCACGTCCTTGATCGCGTTTTCGAGGAGCGACGCGCCGTCCGGTCCCTTCGCGCTTTCCGCGACGATGGTTTCGGCAGCCTTCACGGCAGCATCGGCGGCGGCAGCGCGAACCTCGGCCATGGCCTGATGCTCGGCCTGCGCGATCTTGGTTTCGGCCATCTTCGTGCGACGTGCGACGAAATCTTCGAGCCGCGTCTTGGCCTCGGCCGCAATCTGCTGCGCTTCGGCGTTGGCCTGCGCGATGATCGCCTGTGCTTCGCCTTCGGCCTCGCGCGCCTTCTGCTTGTACTCGGCAAGCAGGCGCTCGGCTTCTTCGCGCAGACGCCGGGCTTCGTCGAGCTCGGCCTGGACCTTCGCGCCGCGGCCGTCGAGTGCGCCGAGCACCGTACGGTGCACGCCGAATTTGACCGCGATCAGCAGAAAGACAACGAAGGAAACTGCGACCCAGAAGTCCGTCCCGTACAGAAAAGCCACGATACTCTCCTCAGTGCAGGGCTGAATCGACAGCGTGTTCGACGGACTGCTTGGCAGGTGCCTTGCCCGTGAGCCGCTCGACGATCAGTCCGGTCGTATCAATGGCAATGCCGCGGACGTTGGACATCGCCGCCGATTTGGTGGCGGCGATCTGCTTTTCCGCGGCGTCGAGCTTGACCTTCAGCCCGTCCTCGAGCTGCTTGCGCTGTGCGTCCGCTTCCGCCGCGGCTTTCGCCTGGGATTCGGCGGCGAGCGCCTGCGCCTTGGCACGGGCGTCCGTCAGCGACTTCTCGTAGGCGGCCTGCGCGGCTTCGCTTTCGTTGCGAAGCCGGTTGGCCGTTTCGAGATCGCCTTCGATCTTGCGGTTACGCTCCGCCATCACGCCGGAAAGGCGCGGCAGCAGCATGCGCGACAGCCCGACGTAAAGGACGACGAAGCAGATCGCGAGCCAGAACAGCTGCGAAGGAACGGTCTCGCCCTGGAAGGGCGGGAACGGCGCCTTCTTGCCACCCGGAACTTCGGTATGCGCGTTCGTTGCCATTTACGTCGCCCTTCTTCCTGCGCGTTAGACGGCGAACAGGAGCAGGAGCGCGATGAGCAGCGAGAAGATGCCCAGCGCTTCGGTCACGGCGAAGCCGAAAATCAGGTTGCCGAACTGGCCCTGTGCGGCGGCCGGGTTGCGCAGTGCCGACGACAGGTAGTTGCCGAAGATGAAGGCCACGCCGATCGCGGCGCCGCCCATGCCGATCGCCGCGATGCCGGCGCCGATCATACGGCCGAGTTCTTTTGCTGCTACTGGATCCATAGTGAAGCTCCTCTTGAAGACTTTCAGGTTGAACTATTCGGCCGTCAGTGGCCGGGGTGAATGGCGTCGTTGAGATAGAGACAGGTGAGAATGGTGAAGACATAGGCCTGCAGGAACGCGACCAGAAATTCCAGCGCGGTCAGCGCGATCAGCATGCCGAAAGGAAGAATGCCCACGAGCCAGCCGGCAACGCCGAGCGAGGTGGCGAGCAGGCCGATGAAGCTCGCAAAAACCTTCAGCGTGATGTGGCCCGCCAGCATGTTGGCGAACAGACGCACCGAAAGCGAAAGCGGGCGCGACAGGAAGGAAAGAATTTCGATCAGCGTGATCAGCGGCATGATGAACAGCGGCACGCCGGACGGCCAGAACAGTTTGAAGAACTTCAGGCCGTTCTTGTAGATGCCGTAGATGATCACGACGAGGATCACGAGCACGGCGAGCGCGCCGGTGACCGCGATATGGCTCGTCACCGTGAAGAAGCCCGGAATCATGCCGAGCAGGTTCAGCACCAGCACGAACGTGAAGAGCGAGAACACGAGCGGGAAGAAGCGCATGCCGTCGTTGCCGGCAGTACTTCGCACCGTATTCGCGACGAATTCGTAGGTCAGCTCGGCGAAGGATTGCAGCCGGCCCGGAACCAGGCTGCGGCTCGTGGTGGCGAGATAGGTCAGGCCGAGAATGAGCGCGACCGCTCCCATCATGAACAGGGACGAGTTGGTCAGCGCGATTTCATGACCGCCGATATGGCCGAGGGTCATGATCTTCTTGATCTGGAATTGGGCAATCGGATCAGCAGCCATCGCTCTTTCGTCTCATTCCGGCGCAGGAAGCGCGCCGCTTTCCATCATTTCCGCCCGCCGAACTGCGGCATGACGCCGAGCGTGCGAAGCACATTCAGAACGCCGGCTGCGAAACCGAGGAGAATGAAAACGATCAGCCCCCACGGCGACCATCCGGTGAGCTTGTCGAATGCCCACCCGACTGCGAAGCCCGCGACCACGCCTCCGATGAAATCGCCGGAGAGTTTCAGACCTCGCGTGAACCCGGATTTATCCGCGGCGTCGGACGGAGCCGCGGACTTTTCCCGCAATTCCTCCGCCTCTCGCGCGTCGAGTTTTTCGTCGAGACGTCGCAGCCTCTCGGAAAGATCGCCTCCGCCATTTCCGTTTTTCGGATCGCCGTTCACTCGGAAAGCTCTCGAAAGTCGAGGAAAATAGCGGCTTCTCTCCGAAGCCGCGCGGACCATAGTGACGGGGTTTATGGGTGTCAAGAAACGTAAACGTCTCTTAACACCTTGTATTTGTTCGGTAATTTTTCGCCTTTCGAGGGTGCGGCGGCGAGTCTCAAGAGACCCGCGCAACGGGCAAAAAAATAGCGCCGACTCTCGTTCGAGAGCCGGCGTTGCTGCCTGATCGGGAAGGGTGTTGGCGCGGTTCTAGCCCGCTTCGCGGTAGCTCTGCGCGGTCTGTAGATCCACGGAGACGAGCTGCGACACGCCGCGTTCGGCCATGGTGACGCCGAACAGCCGGTCCATCTTCGCCATCGTGATCGGATTATGGGTCACGGTGATGAAGCGGGTGTCGGTCTGCCGGGTCATCTCTTCGAGCAGGCCGCAGAAGCGTTCCACGTTGGAGTCGTCGAGCGGCGCATCGACTTCGTCCAGCACGCAGATCGGCGACGGGTTCGTCAAAAAGACTGCGAAAATCAAGGACATAGCCGTCAGCGCCTGCTCGCCGCCCGAAAGCAGCGACAAGGACTGCGCCTTCTTTCCGGGGGGCTTGGCGATGATGTCGAGGCCGGCTTCCAGCGGGTCGTCCGAACCGGTCAGCACGAGTTCGGCGGTGCCGCCCGAGAACAGGCCGGTGAAGAGCTTCTTGAAGTGCTCGTTGACCGTCTGGAACGAGGCCGTCAGCCGCTCGCGCGCCTCCTTGTCGAGGCTCTGGATGCCCTGACGCAGCCGCTTGATCGCTTCGACGAGATCGTCGCGCTCGGTGGTCAGACCGGCATGCTGCTTCTCGACTTCGACCAGCTCCTCGTCGGCGCGCAGGTTGACCGCGCCCAGCCGCTCGCGCTCGCGCTCGAGGCTTTCCAGCTTGGCGGCAACTTCCGACGGCTCGGCCTCGGCGCCCTTGGTGTCGAGCGCTTCGGCGATCCGTTCCTCGGTCGGCTCGCCGCCGAGCACTTCGGTGACTTCGCGGACGAGGTCGTTCTTGCGCGCGCGTGACGCCTCGAGACGCGCTTCGTCTCGCGCCGAAACTTCACGCGCCGCCGAAAGCGCCTCGCGCAGCTCGCGCTCGGCCTTGTCGGCTTCCGCAAGCACCTGTTCGGCGGCGACGAGCTTGTCGTCCGCTTCGCGCTTGTTTGCTTCGGCCGTGTTGATTTCGGTGAGCAGCGCATTGCGCTGCTCCGCGAATTTTGCCGGCGCATCGTCGAGTGTGGCGCGTTCGGTTCTGGTT
>JAEZFA010000181.1 GCA_023417665.1 Pseudomonadota bacterium
CAATACGGGCCATTGAAGTCCCTTCTTTCTGGGCCCCCGGGTTCGGCGGGCCACTTCAGCCGCTGCCGAAATCCGGCCAGCGGTAACTCGCAAATATAGGAACGCATCGGGCGGCTTTAAGGTGCCGCAAATGAAATATTTTTAACCCGGCGATGCGCCGCTCAGGGCTTTTTGAAAGATTTCTCCAGTGCGGCGAGCGCTTTGGGTAATTTGCTTTCAAACGACAGCAATTTGCCCGTCCGCGGATGTGAAAAAGCGAGGCGGAAGGCGTGGAGTGCCTGCCGATTGAGCGCTTTCAGGGCGGCCTGCGCCGGCTTCGGCAGGAGTGCCGCCTTCGACTGGAAGCCCGCGCCGTAAACCGCATCGCCGAGGAGCGGATGTCCGCTGCGGGCGAGATGCACGCGGATCTGGTGCGTGCGGCCGGTCTCGAGTTCACATTCGATCAGGCTCGCGACGGGCTTGTCGTCGGTGCCGGGATAGCTGCTTCGCGTCTGGTAATGCGTGATCGCTTCCTTGCCGCCCTTGCGTACCGCCATCTTCACGCGCGAGCGCGGATCGCGGGCGATCGGCGCGTCGATGGTGCCGCGCTCGGGCTTCGGCGCTCCCCAGACGAAAGCCAGATAGCCGCGCGACAGATCGCCGGTGCGGCCATGATCGGCGAACTGTTCCGAAAGCGAGCGATGCGCCTTGTCGTTCTTGGCGACCACCAGAAGGCCGCTGGTATCCTTGTCGAGACGATGGACGATGCCAGGGCGCTTCTCGCCGCCGATGCCCGAAAGCGAATCGCCGCAATGCGCGATCAGCGCGTTCACAAGCGTGCCGGTGCGGTTGCCCGCGGCCGGATGCACGACGAGGCCTGCGGGCTTGTCGAGCACGATCACGTCCTTGTCCTCGTAGACGATATCGAGCGGGATTTTCTCCGCCGCAGGCTTCGCGGGCTCCGCTTCCGGCACGCGCAGCGCGATCTCGTCGCCCGCGTTGACCCTGTATTCGGGGTCTCTTACTGTCCGGCCGCTTACTTCGACTTCGCCTTCGAGGATCAGGTTTTTCAGCCGCGTGCGGCTCAGTTCCGTGATCCGGCCGGCAAGAAAGCGGTCGAGACGCGCGCCTTTATCCTCCGCGGCTGCGGAAACCTCGAAACGCTGACCGTTTTCTTTTGTCATGGCTGCCAAGAACAAGAATCCCTCCACGGAAGATAGCGAAGTTCCGCTCGATCCGCAGCAGGAAGCGATCGTCCGCAAGCTCAAGCGCATGGCGATCGTGTCGACCGCAATCATGGTTGCGGGCGTGCTCGCAATCATCGGCGTGATCGTCTATCGCCTGTCCAATCCCGCGCCGGTGCCGAAGGCGGCGCCCGTTCCCGCGATCACCAACGCGCTGCCCAAGGGCTCCAGAATCGTTTCGACGGTCGTGAGCGACGGGCGCATCGTCGTCACCATCGAGCGGGACGGCGTGACCGAAATGCGCGTGTTCGATCTCTTGACCCTGCAACTGCGCGGCACGCTGCGGCTGGAGCCGCAATAGCCCGATGGACTGGATCGTGTTCCTCGCCGTGCTCGCGGGTGCCGCGATGCATGCGGGATGGAATGCGCTGGTCAAGACCGGGCTCGATCGCACCAGTTCGATTTTTCTGCTGGCGTTCATTCAAGGCATCATCAGTCTGCTGCTGTTGCCGTTCTTTGCGTTTCCTTCCGCTTTGAGCTGGCCGTTCATCGCGGTCTCGGCGGTGCTGCATAGCGGCTACAAGATTTTCCTGATCCGCGCTTACGAGCATGGCGATCTCAGCCAAGTCTATCCGCTGGCGCGGGGGACGGCGCCGCTCATCGTTGCGATCGTCGGAATCTTCCTGCTTTCTGAAAGCCTGACTGCCACGAAATTCGCCGCTGTCTGCGCGATCGGCCTCGGCGTGATGCTGATGTCGACCATGCGGGGCAGTGGCGGCGCGCCGATGTCGGCGAAGACGCTTTTCTTTGCGCTCGGTACCGCGCTCTTTACCGCGAGCTATACGCTGGTCGACGGCGTCGGCGCGCAGCTTTCCGGCACCGCTTCGGGCTTCACGCTCTGGATGTTCGTGGGAGACGGGATATTGATGACGCTTTACGCGCTGCTGCTGCGTGGGCGCGGGTTGTTCGCCGCGGCGCGCGGGAACGTGGCGAGCGGGACGGCCGCCGGCGTGCTTTCGCTCGGGTCCTACTGGATCGCGATCTGGGCATTCACGCTGGCGCCGATTGCGCTGGTCGCGGCGCTCCGCGAAACGAGCGTGCTGTTCGCCATGCTGATCGCGGTGTTCCTTCTCGGCGAGAAAGCAAGCCCGCGGCGCTGGCTTGCGGCCGGGCTTATCCTCGCGGGGATCGTGCTGATGCGGCTTTGAGCTTGCCGCTTGCTCGCCTCGCCCGGCCGCTGCTAGAACGGCCCCGAAGCTCCCTTCGTCTAGCGGTTAGGACGCGGCCCTCTCAAGGCTGAAACACGGGTTCGATTCCCGTAGGGAGCGCCATCCACCCCTGTCTCATCTATAATAAGAAGGCATTCAATGCGCGTGAATTTGCGGCAGCTGCTGGCCTGTGTGTTTCTGCTGTTCGCGCCGGCAACGGCGTTCTCGGCCGAGCGCACGATCATCATTCTCGATGCTTCCGGTTCAATGTGGGGCAAGATCGACGGCACCACGAAACTCGAGATCGCCCGGCGCACGCTGCGCAACGTATTGCAATCGGTGCCCAGCGATACCGAGCTTGGCCTGATCGCCTACGGTCATCGGGAAAAGGGCAGCTGCGCGGATATCGAACTGGTGGTGCCGCCGGCGAAGAATACCGCGAAGTCGATTACCACCGCGGTCAACAAGATGAAGTTTCTCGGCCGCACGCCGCTTTCGGCGGCGGTCAAGCAGGCCGCCGAAGAGCTGCGCGCTCACGAAAACAACGCAAGCGTGATCCTGATCACCGACGGGCTCGAAACCTGCAATGCCGATCCTTGCGCGGTCGCAGCCGAACTGAAGAAGGGCGCGATCGGCCTCACGGTTCATGTCGTCGGCTTCGGACTGTCGGATGAGGAAGGCAAACAGGTCGCCTGCGTTGCCGAGAATACCGGCGGGAAGTATTTCCCGGCCTCCGATGCAAAGGGTCTTGAAGATGCGCTGAAGCGAACCGTGGCTGCCGCGCCCCAGCCGAAGCCCGAGCCTGCTCCCGAGCCGAAGCCGCAGTCTGCGAGCAAGCATCACCCGGGATTGGAGCTGATGCCGAACGTCGCGCTCGAGCCGACGGGACAGAACAACGGGCTCACAGTCGAGCATGTTGCCGAACTCGAGTTTCCGAACGAAGGCACCGTCGAGCAGTGCAAGGCTTCCTGCGACGGCGACAAGCTCTGTGCGGCTTGGCGCTACGAGCCGAAAGGCTCCTATTTCGTGAACCATGCGCGCTGCTTCCGTTTCGATTATGCGCTCGAAGCGGACTATCGCTTCTATGATCCGTCGGAAGGCTGGGCATCCGGCATGAAGAAGGATGCGAAGCTGCTTGTTCGTCCGTTCGATCCTGAAGAGGCGAAGAAGTAGCGCAAGCGCTGCCGATAGGAAGTGGCGAAAGCCTGTTGCCGCCGGCGCTCTCACGCGCCGGCGGTTTGCTTTTGAAACGGGAAGACCGGCGCACCCGTCCGCTTCCTCCGGTTGTGTGCAAAATTTCTCTACTTACCGGGTACAACCTGCGCCTGAATCTTTGCGCTTCGCACTGGCGCCGCCGGAACACCGTTCCTAGATGGCCGAACTACCCGATTCCGGGTCCGGAGAGCGCTGTCCATGAACGTCGCCGTCAATCCTCGCGAAGAGACGATCACGCTGAAGCAGGCCAAGAAGCTCGTGCAATGCATGGCCGGAGAGCAGAGCTTCCTGCTGCTTTCGCCGCCGGGCGTCGGCAAATCGGAAATGATCTATCAGGCGGCGGCCGAAGCCGGGCTGCCGTGCCGCTCGCTCCTCGGCACCCAGATCGCGCCGGAAGATGTCTCCGGCATCCCGCGCATCATCGGCGAGCGCTCGGTATTCTGCCCGCCGCGGGTGCTGCTCCCGGAAAATCCCGAGCCGTTCTGTCTCTTTCTCGACGAGCTTCCGGCCTGTGCGCCCGACGTGCAGAAAGCGTTCTATTCCCTTCTGCTCGAGCGCCGGCTCGGCGAACATGCCCTGCCGCAAGGCACCTGGGTGGTTGCTGCCGGCAATCGCATGCAGGACCGCGCACTCGTGCGCGCCATGAGTTCGGCCCTCGTGAACCGCGTCACCATCCTGCATCTCCGGGTCGATGCGGAGGAGTGGCTCGCCTGGGCACAGAAGAATGCGATCCGCGAGGATGTGCGCGCCTTCATCTCCTATATGCCGGACGCCTTGATGCGGCCGGTGCCTTCGGAGCCGGTACCGTTTTCGACCCCGCGTGCCTGGGCGCTGTTCGCGCAGGCGCTCGACAAGGCGGAAACCGCAGGCATCCTGAACAACGAAACGCGCCGCGCGCTCGCCTTCGGCCGCTTGTCGGCGGAAGACGCGGCGGTGTTCTGCGCGCTTGCGGAAGAAGCGATCGGCCGGATGCGGCCGATCGAGGATTACATTGCCTCTCCCGATCTCATGCCAAAGACCGATGCCGCGCGCTGGTTCATTCTCAACTGCATCCGGCAGAACGTGCGCGAGGGAAAGCTCTCGCACCTGAAGCCCACGGCCGTGAACCGCTTTCTCGGCAGCCTGCCGCCGGAAGCGCAGCTCACGCTGCTCACCGAACTGGTCGAACCGTGGGGCGCGCTCGGCGCCGACAAGTCGATGTTGAAGCTTCTGAAGCAGGTCACCGCGATATGAACGACGTTCCTTCCGTCGAGGCGACGCTCGCGCGCATCGAGCGAGGGCTTCGCATGGTCACGGTGCCGATGCCGCATCTGGCGGGTCTCGCGGCGGCCGTGCGCTGCTCGATCGACGACCGCATTCCGACCATGGGCGTGTTCGCTTCTGGCCGGATGATTGCGAACCGGCAGTTCGTGGCGAAGCTGAAAGAAAACGAACTGATCTTCGTGCTGGCGCACGAGCTTCTGCATCTGGCGCTGCGCACCCATGATCGCGCCAAGGGTTCGGGCCGGCTCGAGTTCAACTACGCGCATGACTACATCATCAACGACATCCTGCGTGCAGAGCTTGGCTTCACCCATGTACCGGCGGGCGGCCTCGACATGCCGGGCGCGAAGGAAAAGTCTGCCGAGCAGATCGTTCTTGAAATGCGCAAGGACGGCGACCGGATGCAGTCCAAGACGCAGGTCTGGGACGGCAAGTCGGTCTCCGCGCGCGGCGCGCTGGGCCAGCAGGGGCAGGGCGGCCAGCAGAGCCCGGACGATGCCGGCGATGTCATGGACGACGCCAAAGAACGCGAGCTTTTCCCCGAGTGCAAAGGCGGGCAGGCGGCGCAGGCCAAGGACATGCAGGGCCGGGCCGCGAAGGCGCTCGCGCTCGGCAAGGCCATGGGACGGATGCAGGGGCGCGGCGTCGAAAGCGGCGACGTGACCCAGACCGTCATGGCGCTGCGCGGCATGTACAGGACGCCTTGGGAGGTCGCGCTCCAGAAATGGATCGAATCCGTAGCGCCGGGCGAGCGGACGTATCTGCGGCCGTCGCGCCGTGCGGTCGCGGGCAGCGACATCGTGCTTGCCGGCCGCAAGCGTGAGTCCTGGATGCTGAACGTCGTGCTCGATACCTCCGGGTCCATGACCGACGAAATCCCGCAGGCGCTCGGCGCGATTGCGGATTTCTGCGAGGCGGTGTCGGTCGATGAAATCCGCCTCGTGCAGTGCGACGCCGCCGTCACCGGCGATGAAGTGCTCTCGCCTGAGGTGCTCGCCAACTATCAGGTGAGTGGCTTCGGCGGTAGCGACCTGACCCCCGCGATGGAGGCGCTCGCGGAGGATGCCCGCGTCACCGCGGCCCTCGTCATTACCGATGGCGACATCGCCTATCCGCCCGAAGAGATGCCCTATGACGTGCTGTGGGTCATCACGCCCGGCGCAGGTACCAACTTCAACCCGCCCTATGGGCACGTGATCCGCATGCAGGGAGGCCGCGCATGAAAGTCGTGCAGGAACTTGTCACTTATTTCGACCGCCGGGGAGCGCTGTCGCAGAAGCAGCTTCGCTCACTGCTTGATCAGGGCTTTCTGGCTGCCGAGGCCCCGCCGAACATGCTCGAGCTCTGCCACGACGTGGGTGCGAATTATTACTTCCGCGTCCGTGGCGAAACCGAGGGGCAGGTCTGGGGCACGGATGTCTATACCGGGGACTCCGCGCTTGCTGTCGTCGCGGTCCATGCGGGGCTGGTCAAGCCGGGCGATACGGCGGTCGTGAAGGTGACGGTGGTGGCGCCGCCGGCGCAGTATCAGGGCAGCATCCGCAACAACATCAAGACGCACGATTTCGGGCGCTACGGGACGGCGTTCCGACTTTCGCGGATCTAGGCTCGACGCCAGCGGCGAACTGGAACACCAAAAGAAAAGAAAAGCCTAAAACGAAAGCCCAAAAACAAAAGCCCAAGTCAGCGGAGGCTGACTTGGGCTGCAGGCGTTATCGAAAAACCGGCGCTCAGGACGCAGCAGGCGCCATCGGCTCGGCTGCCGGCGCGGCGGTTTCCGCCTTGGACTTGCGCTTCATGTCCATGGTGTGGGCGCGCTTATAGCTCTGGATGTCCTTGAACTTCCCGGTCTTGTCGCGGACCGCGTAAAGCTTCTTGCCCTTGGAGCTGTAAAGGACGGTCCGGCGAGCCTTCTTCGCTTTGGCCTTCTTTTTCTTGGCCGTTTTCTTCGCCGCGGCCTTCTTTAGTTTCTTGGCCGCTTTCTTCGCGGTCTTTTTCGCCTTCTTTGCTTTCTTCGCCTTCTTCGCTTTTTTCTTCTTTGCCATAACCCAATTCCCCTCAGTTGCCGCAAATCGGATAGCCGACATTAGCGCGTGTCGGCGTTTTGTCGTCAATGGCGATTCGACGCTTCCCACCGGAGGTTTGGCATTGCGCAAGCGGTGACGCATACTTGGTGCCTCACGATAAAAAAGCAGCCGCAAGGGAGCTCGCGTAACGCCATGACCGCAAACCAGAACCGTCGCATCGTATTGGCCTCGCGGCCCGAGGGTGAACCGAAGCCCGAACACTTTCGTCTGGAAACGGTCGAGATTCCCGAGCCCAAAGACGGCGAGGTGCTCTTGCGCAATCTCTGGATGTCGCTCGACCCCTATATGCGCGGCCGCATGAGCGCGGCGAAGTCCTATGCCAAGCCGGTCGAGGTCGGCGATCCCATGGTGGCGGGCACCGTCAGCGAGGTCGTGAAGTCGAACCGGCCGGAATTCGTGCCGGGCGATATCGTGCTCTCCTATACGGGCTGGATGGATTACGCGATCTCGAACGGTGCCGATCTGCGCAAGCTCGATCCCAAGCAGGCGCCGGTGCAGACCGCGCTCGGCGTGCTCGGGATGCCGGGAATGACCGCCTATACCGGCATGCGCAACATCGGCATGCCGAAGCCGGACGAAACCGTCGTGGTTGCGGCGGCTTCCGGCCCGGTCGGCTCCTTCGTCGGCCAGTACGCCAAGCTCAAGGGCTGCCGGGCCGTCGGCATCGCGGGTGGCGCCGACAAGTGCAAATACGTCGTGGAGGAACTGGGTTTTGACGCCTGCCTCGATCACCGCGATCCCGGCTTCCCGAAACAGCTCGCCGAGGCCTGTCCGAAAGGCATCGACGTCTATTTCGAGAATGTCGGCGGCAAGGTCTGGGACGCGGTATTCCCGCTGCTCAACGACTTCGCCCGCGTGCCCGTCTGCGGGATCGTGTCTCATTACAACGACACCGCCCTGCCGCCGGGGCCGGATCGCACCGGCATGCTGATGGGCGCCATCCTTCGCCGCCGTCTTACGCTGCGCGGGTTCATCGTATGGGACTTCCAGGCGCAGGCCGGCGATTTCTATCGCGAGGCGGGGGGCTGGCTGCGCGAGGGCCGGATTAAGTACCGGGAAGACGTGGTGAACGGACTGGAAAACGCACCCGAGGCCTTCATGGGCATGCTCAAGGGCAGGAATTTCGGGAAGCTTCTGGTGAAGATTGGTTGAAATGGTTGCGATACACCCTCTCCTGGACGGGGAGGGTGGCTTCGAGCGTAGCGATAAGCCGGGTGGGGAGGGTTGAAATCAACGCCTCTCGATCTCCGTCACCCTTCCGCTGTCGATCTTCACGATGGTCTGCGCCAGCCGCTCGATTTCGTCATGCGAATGGCTGACGTAGAGGACGGGGAGCTTCGCGTTCGTCACCAGCTTCGTCAGATAAGGGATGATCTCGTTCTTGCGGCCGGCGTCGAGGGACGCGAGCGGCTCGTCAAGAAGCAGCGCCTGCGGGTCGGCCAGCAGCGCGCGGCCGATCGCGACGCGCTGGCGCTCGCCGCCTGAAAGCTTGCGCGGCCGGCGCGTGAGCAAAGGCTCTATGCCGAGAAGCGACACCACCTCGTCGAACTGACCGTCGCGCGGCTTCCCGGCAAGCCAGCGGCCGAACATGAGGTTCTGCGCGACCGTGAAATGCGGAAACAGCCGGCTTTCCTGAAAAACGATGCGGACGCCGCGCTTGTTGGCCGGCAGGTCGATGCGCCGTTCGCTGTCGAACAGCGTTTTGCCGGCAACGACGATGCGTCCGCGGGCCGGACGGTGCAGTCCGGCAATCGCGGCGACGATGCTCGATTTCCCGGAGCCTGACGGCCCGGAAAGCGCGGTCACCATGCTCTCGCTCTTGAAGGCGGCGTCGAGATTGAACTCGCCGAGGGTGGTCTGGACGGAAACGTCGAACATCAGAGCCTATCCGTCGATCCGGGCGGCAGTCTTGCGCGCCAGCACTTCGGAAATGACGAGTGCCGCAAGCGCGATGACCATGGCGACCGCCGCCAGCCGGAATGCGCCGGCGTCGCCGCCCGGAACCTGCGTGAAGGTGTAAATCGCGGCCGGCAAGGTGCGGGTCTCGCCGGGGATGTTCGAGACGAAGGTAATCGTGGCACCGAATTCGCCGAGGGCCTTGGCGAAGGCCAGTACGAGGCCCGCGATAATGCCGGGGAGCGCAAGCGGAAGGGTCACGAGAAAGAAGGTGGTGAGCCCGCTTGCGCCAAGCGTTCGCGAAGCATCCTCAAGCCGACGGTCGGTGCTTTCCAGCGACAGCCGGATCGCGCGCGCCATCAGCGGGAAGCCCATGACGGCGGCCGCGAGTGCGGCGCCGGTCCAGCGGAACGAGAATACGATGCCGAAGGTCTGCTCGAGCCAGGCGCCGACGACACCCTTGCGGCCGAAGGTCAGCAAAAGAATGTAGCCGGTAACGACCGGCGGCAGCACCAGCGGCATATGCACCAGTGCGTCGAGAATGATCTTGCCCGGAAAGCGCCAGCGCGCCAGCGCGTACGCCACGAACATGCCGAGCGGCAGGCTCGCCGCGATGCCAATCGACGCGACCCACAGACTGAGGCGGATCGCGTCGAGTTCTTCTGCGGAAAAGGAAAACACGGGGAGAGCTTGCCGAAAATCAGTCCACGCCGACCATGACGTCGGAGGCCTTGATGATCGCCTTGACGGTGCTGCCGGTTTTGAGCCCGAGTTCGTCCACGGCTTCGTTCGTGATCGAGGCGGTGATGGTCGTGCCGCCGATGTCGATCTTCACATGCGCCGTGGTTGCGCCCTTGGTGACCGAAACCACCTTGCCCGGAATCTGGTTGCGTGCACTGATTTTCATGCTTGTTTCCTTTAGTTCGTCTTGGCCGCGGCGAGTACGGTGAAGCCGTGCTTCCTGAAGATCGCCTGCGCCGACGGCGCGCTCAGCGCTTTGAGGAATTCTGCCGCCTTCTGGTTCTTCGACGTCTCCAGCTGCGCGACCGGATAGATGATCGCGGGATGCGAGCCTTCCGGGAAAGTGCTGATGACTGCGACCTGCGGTTCGGATGCGGCGTCGGTGCCGTAAACGATGCCGAGCGGCGCTTCGCCGCGCGCGACATAAGCCAGTGCGACGCGAACATTCTCGGCCTGCGCGAGCTTGCCTTCCACCGATTTGTAAATGCCGAGCTTGTCGAGCGCGGCCTTTGCATAGCGGCCGGCCGGAACGCTATCGACCTGGCCGACCGAAAGACGTCCACTGCCCAGCAGACCGGCAAGATCGAAGTTCGGACCGATCTTCACGTCCTTGAACTTTCCGTCCTTGCGGGCGATCAGCACGAGCGTGTTGCCGAGCAGGCTGTGGCGCGTGCCGGCGCGCACGAGTTTCTTCTGCTCGACATAATCCATCCACTTCAGGTCGGCGGAAATGAAAATGTCGGCCGGCGCGCCGTTCTCGATCTGCTTCGCAAGCGCGGAGCTTGCTGCGTAGCTGATCTTCACGTCCGTCTTGTTCGCCTTGGTCCACTCGGCCGCGATCTCGTCGAGTGCGTTCTTCATGCTCGCCGCCGCGAATACGACGACAGGCTGGTTGTCTTGCGCCCGCAGCGGCGCGGTGACCGGAAATACGAAAGTAAGCGCGAACGCCGACAGCGCAGCGCCAATCAGAAGCCGTCGCTTCATGACAGTATCCTCCAGAGGCAGCCCAGGGGTGCCCGGTTGTTTTCTTTGGAAGCGCCACGGCTTTTCGCTTCATCAAGCGAGAACGGGCGAGATACCGCCTTCTCCGGCGGGCCGCTATGCAGCGGAAAGTCACCATATAAAGAAGCAGGCCTGCCGCCAAGCGGCAGTTCAGCGCGCCCGGTTCTGCAGGTCGCGGATGCGCTCCGCCAGCGACAGATGCCGCCGCGGCGAACCGTTCTGCTTCTTCTTCGGCTTGCCGTCGGGAGAGGCGAGAATCTCCATGAGCGGCGATTCCTCGCCTTCGAGATTGATCGCAAGCCGGCCGACTTCGGCGGCTATATCGTTGATGCGCTCGCGCAGGAGCGCGCTCTCCTCGCGTTCGGCAATCGTGGCTTCCGATAGCTGCGAGCGCAGGCCCGTCTCCGTCTCCGACAGCCGTTCATGCTCGCGCCGGAGTTCGAACAGAGCGTTCTCCAGATTGCTCTTTTCTGACCGTAAAATTCCGACGGTCGTCTGGAAGGCTGCGGTTTTCTCGCGAAGCTGTTCGTCGACAGCGAGCGCATCGCTGCGATGCTGCGTGAGCTGCTTCTCGGTGGCGGCAAGCTTCTCGCGCGTCGCGGCGAGTTCGCCGGAAAGTTCGGTTTCGCGTTTCCGGGCGGCTTCGAGCAATTCGCCTTCACGCTTCTGCAGATGATCGGTAAGTTCGCGCTCGCGTTTTGCGAGCCGCTCTTCCGTGGCCTTTTTCTCGCGGGCAAGCAGGTCGCTTTTGCTCTGCAGGGTGTCGCGCTGGGTTTGCAGCGCCACGATTTCGACCTGCCGGCTTTCGGATTCGTTCGAAAGCGCGTCGATGGATGCGCGCGCCTCGATGAGTTCCATTTCGCGCGTTGCGAGCGTCGTCCCGGTGTCGGCAAGACCGCTGGTCTTCAGCGCCAGCGCTTCTTCGGTCGATTTCAACTGTTCTCGGAGATTGTTCTCGATCGTTTCGAGTTCTGCGATCCGCGCCGCCTTGGCTTCGCCGTCGGTTTTCAGTTCGAAAATTCTTTCGCTGCGACGGCCGATCTCGGCGAGGTAGCCCGCTTCCTTCTGCTTGACCTGTTCGACGCGGGTTTCGAGCTTGCGCATCTTCATGGCGAACTCGGCGCGCTGCTGATCCTTGTCGGCCTGGATTTCCACCATGGAGACGGGGATCGCGCCTTCGATGCGCTTGGTGGTCAGGCGCACCGCGCGGTGCCAGACCGCCGAAAGCGTTACCAGCGCGATCAGCGTCGCTCCGAGAAAGCCGAGCGAAAAGAACATGACCGCTTCGATCATGCTTCGCTGTTTCCTTGTGTGAGACGGTTCAACGCAACAACCCCGAAGACGCCGGCGGCGCTATTGTAGTGCAGCGCCCATTCCGGCGCCCCCGCGCGCCGG
>JAEZFA010000278.1 GCA_023417665.1 Pseudomonadota bacterium
GTCGAGCGCGCTTCCCTGCGCGTCGATCGCGGTGAGACGGTCGGGGCCATGCGTCACCAGCTTGGCGATCATCGGATCGTAATGGATCGAGATCTCGCGGCCTTCGGCGACGCCGGTGTCGTTGCGCACGGTGGCGCTGCCCATCTCGCCTTCCGCCGGCGGCCGGTAGCGCGTGAGCCGGCCGATCGACGGCAGGAAGCCGCGATACGGGTCTTCGGCATAGATGCGGCTTTCCACTGCCCAGCCGTTGAGCTTCACGTCGCTCTGTTTGATCGCGAGCTTTTCGCCGTAGGCGACGCGGATCATCTGCTCGACGAGATCGATGCCGGTGATCATCTCCGTCACCGGATGCTCGACCTGCAGTCGCGTATTCATTTCGAGGAAATAGAACGAGCGATCCTGCCCCGCCACGAATTCCACCGTGCCCGCAGTGTCGTAGTCGACCGCCTTGGCCAACGCGACCGCCTGTTCGCCCATCTTCTTGCGGGTCGCTTCGTCGAGCCGCGGCGACGGGGCTTCGTCGACCAACTTCTGGTTGCGGCGCTGGATCGAACATTCGCGCTCGCCGAGATAGATGACGTTGCCGTGTTTGTCGCCGAGCACCTGGATTTCGATGTGGCGCGGATTGACGATGAACTTTTCGATGAAGACGCGGTCGTCGCCGAACGAAGACTTCGCTTCCGACTTCGCACGCTCGAAACCTTCCGCCACCTCGTCCTTCGAATAGGCGATGCGCATGCCCTTGCCGCCGCCGCCCGCGGAGGCCTTGATCATTACCGGATAACCGATCTCGTCGGCGATCTTGGTTGCGTGCGCGGTGTCCTCGATCACGCCGAGGAAACCCGGCACGGTCGAAACCTTGGCGGCGGCCGCTGCCTTCTTGGACTCGATCTTGTCGCCCATCGCTTCGATGGCGCGCTCATTGGGACCGATGAAAGTGATGTTCGCTTTCTTCAGCGCTTCGGCAAAAGCCGCGCGCTCGGAAAGAAAGCCGTAGCCCGGGTGAACCGCTTCGGCGCCGGTCTGTTTGCAGGCGTCGATGATCTTGTCGATGAGCAGATAGGACTGCGCGGCGGGCGGCGGACCGATGTGGACGGCCTCGTCGGCCATCTCGACGTGGAGCGCGTCCTTGTCCGCATCGGAATAGACGGCGACGGTCGCAATCCCCATGCGCTTGGCGGTTTTGATGACCCGGCAGGCGATCTCGCCGCGGTTGGCGATCAGAATTTTCTTGAACATCCCCGGCCCGTATTCGCGCGAAAACCTCGCTGGTTTGCGGCGCAATATGGCCTTTGTCAATTGGCGGGCGGACTCGCCTCGCCCAAACCACCGGCAAAAACGATCATGGCGGCAGCCGCAACGCCGCCGGCTGCCAGTGGCGCCAGCAGTCCGGCAAAGAGCGGCCAGCGGAATTCGCGGGGGCCGACGCCCCAGGCCAGCCCGAATTTCAGAAGGTTGTTTGAAAGTGCCGCGAGCCACAGCCCGGCCGCGGCTGTCATCGGAGAAATGCGGTCGCGGCCGAGCTCGGCCATCGAAAAGGTCGCCGGATCCACGCTCACAGCGCCGCCGATGAAGGCCGCCGCCAGCGCACCGGCATTGCCGAGCCAGACCGAGAGCGCCTCGGTGAGAAAGATCGCGGCACCGAGAAATCCCGCCAGCAGAAGCGTCGCCTGCAGGGAAAACGGATTCTGGATATTGATTTCGACGGGCTTGCTGTTCTTGCCGTCCATCCGCGTGAGCAAGACGCCGACAGCAATCGCCGCGGCAATCGCAACGGCAAGCGGCACGGCCGCAAGTTTCGCCACCGCAAAGTTCAGCACCGCGATCACCGCAAGCATGCGTGCGAGCGACGACGCGGTTGCAAGCGCCACGCCGGCTCCGAGCAACCCGCAACCGCTTTTATTCTTGTTCGCATGCCGTGCGGCATCGACCGTCACAGATGTCGAGGACACGAGCCCGCCGATCGCGGCGGAAAGCAGCATGCCGCGCTTCGAGCCGAAGGCTTTCACCGCGACATAGCCGAGGAAAGAAACCGCGGCGAGGATCACGGCGAGCAGCCAGATCTGCCTCGGGTTCACGCCACCGAACGGACCGAAATTGCGGTCCGGGATGAACGGCAACGCCAGAAAGGTCATCGCCAGCAGAATGATCGCCGCGCGCAGCTCGTTCCAGGTGATGCGCGAGAGCAAGCCGTGGAGCTGTTCGCGGATCGCAAGAATCGCCATGACCGCGACACCGGCGGCGGCAGCGATGTTCTGGTCGCCGAGCACCGCGTAAGCCCCGAGCGCGAAGGTCACCATGGCGGCGACGACGGTCGTGAAGCCAAAGTTTTCGCCCTCGGTATTCTCGCGCATGCGAAAGGCCGCAAAGGCTCCGGACAGGATGACGAAGGAAAAGGCGAGCAACACCCCGGCCCCCGTCGGGTCTTTCAGCGAGCGCGCGATCATGCCGATGACGCCGCCGAGAATGCCGATCAGGGTAAAGGTGCGGATACCGGCGGTGCGCATGCCGCCTTCGGCTTCGCGCTCACGCCAGCCGCGCTCGATGCCGACCAGAAGCCCCACCAGCGCCGCGACCGCGAGCCGCCGCACCAAGTCTATTTCCTGGAAGAAATCGAAATCCAACTATTTCCTCCGGAAAGCGGCGCGACGGGCAGAAGACAACTTCTTCCAACCCCGTAGACGCGCGGCAGGTTCCCGGAAAAGAACGATCAGGCGGCGCGAAGCCGCGAAGAAGCACCTGGCCGCACGCCATGCAGCAGTGCAAGCAGCAGCCGTTCCGAGACTGTCGGCCGGCCGTCGCGCATGATCCGCGCATAGAGCCACGCGCTGGCTTCCCGCGAAATACCCTCACC
>JAEZFA010000054.1 GCA_023417665.1 Pseudomonadota bacterium
CGCAGGGCCAGCAGCAAGATCGCGCTGGTCACGATCGCGGTGACGAGTGCCGCAAAGATTCCCCAGATCGGCACTTTCTCGAGATCGGCGGTCGCGGTCGCCAGAAACAGCAGCGCCGGAAACAGAACGTAATAAGTGAGGTCCTCGATCGAATTCCACGCGTTCTCGCTTTTGAGCAGCGTGCGTTTCAGGAACACGCCGAGCGTGACGAGCAGGACGACCGGGACGAGGGCATTGAAGACGGCTTGCATTTAACGCTTTCCATAGCCGAGGCGATCGAGCGCGCCTTGCAGAATGTAGGCGGCGGCGACTTTGTCCACGATTTCGTCCCGGCGCCGGCGCGAGGTGTCTGCCTCGATCAGCGTGCGCTCGACCGCGGCGGTCGAAAGCCGCTCGTCCCAGAACACGATGGCAAGATCGGTGAGCGGCGTGAGGTTGCGCACGAAGGCGCGTGCAGACTGCGCGCTGGGGCCTTCCGAACCATCCATGTTCTTCGGCAACCCGATGACAAACCCGCCGACGCCGAACCTGGTTGCGAGCGCCAGCAGTTTTCCGGAATCGGTCTTGAACTTGCCGCGTGGCAGCGTCTCCAGCGGCGAGGCAATGGTCCGGTTCACGTCGGAGAGCGCAAGGCCGATGGTCTTCTCGCCGAGATCAATGCCGATCAGGCGCGTGCCGGGAGCGAGCAGGGCGGGGAGATCGTCGATTTCACAGAGTTTGGCAGTCATCACGGAGCGAGCGGGTAGCATGTGCGGCGTTGCTGCGCCATGCGCTGCGCATATACTGGCGTCCAAGAAATAGTCATCGGAGGAAGCAATGCGCGTCACCTGGTTCGGCCATTCGGCATTCCGGCTCGATTTCGGCGGCAAGTCCGTGCTGATCGACCCCTTCTTCACCGGCAATCCGGCCTTCACCGGGGACAAGAAAGAGGCGGCCAAAGGCGTCACCCATATTCTCCTGACCCACGGCCATTCCGACCATATCGGCGACACCGTCGAGATCGCGAAGGAACTCGATATTCCGGTCGTCAGTCACTTCGAGGTCTGCATGTGGGTGAACGCCAAGGGCGTCAAGAAAATCGACCCCATGAACATCGGCGGCACCACGGAGCAGGGCGGCTTCACGGTAACGCTCGTGCGCGCCGATCACTCCTCGACCATGATCGAAGACGGACAGTTTGCGGTCATGGGCAACCCGGGCGGCATCATCGTCAAGGCCGACGGCGAGCCCACGGTTTATCATGTCGGCGACACCGACATTTTCTCCGACATGGCGCTGATCAATGAAATTCATCAGCCACAGGTGGCGATGGTGCCGGTGGGCGATCGCTTCACCATGGGCGGGAGGATTGCGGGCATGGCCGTGAAGCGCTTCTTCAAGGGCCTGAAGACCGCGATCCCGTGCCACTACGGTTCTTTCCCGATCATCGACCAGACGCCGGACAAGTTCGTCGCCGAGATGCAGGGTGCGGAAACGAAAGCCGTGGTCGCGGAGAAGAACAAAGCCTTCGACGTCTGATCGTCCCCGCTTGAAGGGAAACTCGCTGTTTTCGTGGCGTCCTTTGGTCTGGCGCCGCTTCTGCTCGGCTTGCTGGTCTGGAAGGCCTCCTAGCGCGGCTTTCATGCCGGTTGCGGGGCCAAAAGTCCCTCTGCTATAGCCGTGACCACGATTTTCCCACGGAGTCTTCCATGTCCGTCGATGCCGCAACCGTGCGGCGGATCGCGCATTTGGCGCGGATCGCCGTCGCCGACAACGAGATCGAGCACCTGCGCGGCGAGATCAACAACATGCTCGCTTTCGTCGAGCAGTTGAACGAAGTGAACGTGGACGGCGTGGAGCCGACCGCGAGCGTCGAGGACATGAAGCTGAAAATGCGCGACGACGTGGTCAGCGACGGCGACTACGCCAAACGGGTGCTCGCCAATGCGCCGGCAACCGATGACGGCTTTTTCCTCGTTCCCAAAGTGGTGGAGTAGCGCGTGTCCGAACTTACCTCGCTCACGCTTGCAGAAGCGCGCGACGCACTGCGCGCGAAGAAAGTGTCCGCCGCGGAAATGGCGGACGCGCATCTCTCCGCGATGGAAAAGGCGCGCGTGCTGAACGCCTATGTTCTGGAAACGCCGGAGCACGCGCAGAAGATGGCGGCTGCTTCCGACGCGAAACTCGCCAAAGGCGAGGGTGGCCCGCTCGAGGGCATCCCGCTCGGCATCAAGGATCTGTTCGCGACCGACGGTGTCCGCACCACGGCCTGCTCGAAAATTCTCGAGAGCTTCGTGCCGCAATACGAGTCGACCGTGACCTCGCAGCTCTGGCGCGACGGTGCGGTGATGCTCGGCAAACTGAACAACGACGAATTCGCGATGGGTTCGTCGAACGAGACTTCCGCGTTCGGCCCGGCTTTGTCGCCGTGGCGGCGCAAGGGCGATAATAAGCCGCTGGTGCCGGGCGGTTCGTCCGGCGGTTCGGCGGCGGCGGTGGCGGCGAACCTTTGCCTCGGCGCGACCGGCACCGATACCGGCGGCTCCATTCGCCAGCCCGCTGCCTTCACCGGCATCGTCGGCATCAAGCCGACTTACGGCCGTTGCTCGCGCTGGGGCATCGTCGCCTTTGCGTCCTCGCTCGATCAGGCCGGTCCGTTCGCGCGCACCGTCCAGGACTGCGCGATTCTGCTGCGCTCGATGGCCGGGCACGATCCGAAGGATTCCACCTCTGCCGACAAGGCGGTGCCGGACTACGAGAAGGCGATCGGCAAGAGCGTGAAGGGCATGAAGATCGGTATTCCGAAGGAATATCGCGTCGAAGGCATGCCTGCCGAGATCGACGAGCCGTGGGAAAAAGGCCGCGAGTGGCTCAAGGCCGCCGGGGCGGAGATCATCGACATCTCACTGCCGCACACGAAATACGCGCTGCCGGCCTATTACATCGTCGCGCCCGCGGAGGCGTCGTCCAATCTCGCGCGCTATGACGGCGTTCGCTACGGCCTGCGCGTTCCGGGCAAGGACATCATCGACATGTACGAGCAGACGCGCGCGGCCGGTTTCGGCAACGAAGTGCGCCGTCGCATCATGATCGGCACCTATGTGCTCTCGGCCGGATATTACGACGCTTATTATCTGCGCGCGCAGAAAGTCCGCACGCTCATCAAGCGCGATTTCGACGATGCATGGAAGCAGGGGATCGACGCGATCCTGACGCCCGCCACGCCTTCGGGCGCGTTCGGCATCGGCGAGAAGGGGAGCGGCGATCCGGTCGAAATGTATCTGAACGACATCTTCACGGTGACCGTGAACATGGCGGGTCTGCCGGGCATCTCGGTGCCGGCGGGGCGTGATCACAACGGACTGCCGCTCGGGTTGCAGCTGATCGGCAAGCCGTTCGGCGAGGAAGATCTTTTCGCGCTTGGCCACGTCATCGAGCAGGCCGCGGGCCCGCGGATGGCGCCCGAGCGCTGGTGGGGTCAGTAAGGCCTCGCGCGCTAGCGTACCGGCGCGCTTTCGATCGGGCCCCGTTCCGTCGCGTCCTGTTCCGGCGGTTGCAGCGAGGCGGTCCGGTTTCCGGCGCTGTCCGGCACTTCGAAACGCTCGACCAGTGCGGCGACCGTCGTGCGCGTATCGATGTTCGTACTGAGCATATAGGCGCCAAAGCCAAGGACGGCGGCGAGGGCGAAGATTCCCGCGCCCATCTGCCAGTTGTTCTGCGACTGCCGGGTGATGGCCTTGCGGCGGGCGGTCACCCGCTTCCGGCGGGGTGCTGCCTTCGTTTTCTTCCGAGGCATGACGATCTCCCTTGTTGTGCCATTTTAACCGGCCACGAGGAAACTGGTTCCGGCCTCAGCGCCCGGCGGCGCGGGGCGTGCTAGAAACGACAGGGCCCGAGGGTTCTCGAGGAGAGCTTTTTTCCGTGTTGCGTGTTGTTGGAAGATCGCTTGCCGGCTGGCTCGGCACGGCTGCCGTGCTCGCGACCGCGGGTTGCTCGGTGTACAACGTGCCGGTCAATGCGCCGGTGAGCGTGCAGAATGCCGGGCTCGTGCCGGAGCAGCAGCAACCGGCGATTTCCTATGCCGACGAGTTTCTGATCACGCTGGCTTTCTCCGGCGGCGGGACGCGCGCCGC
This sequence comes from Pseudomonadota bacterium, assembly GCA_023417665.1. Lineage (GTDB taxonomy): Bacteria > Pseudomonadota > Alphaproteobacteria > Rhizobiales > Xanthobacteraceae. The sequence continues at coordinate 4,113 of JAEZFA010000054.1, forward strand.
GGCCTATTCCTTCGGCGTGCTGCGGGGGCTCGACCGTTTCGAGATTCCCACCGCGCAGGGACCGGCGCCGCTGCTCGATCGCATCGACTTCATCAGCGGCGTGTCGGGCGGCTCGGTGACTGCCGCCTATTTCGGGCTGAAGAAGCGCGCGTCGCTCAATGATTTTCGCGAACGCTTTCTGTTGCGCAATGTCGAGGCGGACGCGCTTTCGACGAATCTTTCCGTCGGCAATCTGGTGCGCGGGCTTTCGGGCGGCGTGAACGACGCCACCCATCTGCCGCGCTGGCTCAGCCAGAACCTGTTCGACGGCGCGACCTTCGCCGCGTTTCGCGCGCAGCAGCGTCCGCGTGTCTGGATCAATGCCGCCGACATCTACAATCGCACGCCGTTCGTGTTCGGGCGCACCGCCTTCAGCGTGATGTGCAGCGATCTCAATTCCTATCCGATTGCCGACGCGGTCGCGGCCTCCGCCGCGGTGCCGATCGCGTTCGCGCCGATCGTGATCGAAAGCTATGCCGGGAAATGCGGCGCGCAGCTTCCCGACTGGGCGATCCGCGCGCGAACCAATCCCAACGCGCCGCCGCTTTTGAAAGCCTATGCCAATGCGCTCGCGAGCTATCACAACGGCAGCGTGCGCTATGTGAAGCTGCTCGACGGCGGCCTGGTCGACAATTTCGGGCTTTCCGGATTTACGATCTCGCGGCTGTCGGCGACGGCGCCTTATGAGCCGCTGACGCCGCATCAGGCTGTGCGCGTGCGCCGCGCGTTGTTTCTCGTCGTCGATGCGGGGCGGGGCGTTGCGGGCAACTGGGTCCATACGCTCGAAGGTCCCCGCGGCGTCGATCTGGTGTCCGCGGCAGCAGATACCGCGATCGATGCCAGCGTGCGGGCGAGCTACACGGCGTTTGAACAGACCATGGAAGAATGGCGTCAGCAGCTCGTTCGCTGGCGTTGCGGCCTGAGTGCCGCGCAGCGTCGCCAGTACGGCGTGCCCGTGCGCTGGAATTGCCGCGACGTGCGCTTCTTCATCGGCAGGCTCGGCTTCGATCAGCTGGGCGGGGAGCGCGAGCAATATCTCAACCGCGTCAAGACCAGCCTGCAATTGCCGCAGGATCAGGTCGAAGAGGTGATCGCGGCCGGCGATGAAACCGTAACGAACAACGACGTCGTGCGGCGCTTTCTGGAAAGCACGCGCCGATAGCAAAAGAGCCGCGCAGGCCGCGCGGCTCCTTCAAGCTGTTTGCTTTACGTCAGTTCGCGTTTTGCGAATCCACCCGCGGATCGCGGTCCTTGGTCGGCGTCGGCTCCGCGGCGGGCGGCGCCTTCTGTTCCGACTGCGGGGTGACCTTGATCTGATCGGGGTTCGTTTTCGGTGCCGGCTGCTGCGTGGTGGCGGGCGGCGTGGGCGCTTCTGCCTGATTCACCTGGGCGTCACTTGCGGGCCACAGGAAATAGGCGGCCGCGGCGGCAACGATTACCAGCGCAGGAAGACCAATCCCGACCAAGCTTGCCTTGGGCGAGTCGTCCTTCACTTCGTCGATACCTTGGCGTCTTCCGAAATCATCGCGTTCCATTGCGGCGTCCCTCTGCGTTTAGCTGCAGTGAATATGTGCATCTAGAACGTCTCAGACGCGCAGAAGTTCCCCGCGAAGAAAATCGGCCCGCATTGCTGCGGGC
>JAEZFA010000120.1 GCA_023417665.1 Pseudomonadota bacterium
CCTCGCCGGCGGTGTAGCCGACCTTGATGCTGGTCAGGCCGAAGCGGTTCTTCAGCGGCGCGTAGACCAGCACGTCGCCGACCCGGTAGATCAGCCGGTCCCACAGCGACACGGACTCGCCGTTGAGGATGCGCTCGCCGACGCGCGAGGCGTGGCCGATGAAGAAGTCGAACATGCGCCGCTTGAGGAAGCCGGCATCCTCCATGCGCACCATGGTGAGCGTGAGCAGGTTTTCGTACACGCGCGGCGGCGCGAAGGCATAGCTCGTGCCGATCTCGCGGCGGTCCTCGATGATGGTTTCCGGGCTTTCTGGGCAGTTCACCGTGTAGCCGGCGACGTAGGACTGCGCATAGGAGAAGATATGATCGCCGACCCATGCCATCGGCAGGTAAGCGATGACTTCTTCCTTCTCGGTGAGATTGTCGAAGGCGTTGGCGTTCTGCGAACTGACCACCACGGAATCGTAGGTCAGCATCACGCCTTTCGGGTTTCCGGTCGTGCCCGAGGTATAGAGAATGACCGCGACGTCCGCGCCCTTGCCCTCCGCGATCAGCTTTTCCCACGCATCGCCGGAATATTTGTCCGCCATCGCCTTGCGGCCGATGTCCTGGACCTCGTTGATCCATTTCAGCCGCGTGTGGTCGTAGTCGCGAAGTCCGCGCGGGTCGTCATAGACGACATGCGTGATCGAAGGCAGACGCTCGGAGATCGACAGCACCTTGTCGACCTGCTCCTGATTCTCGACCACCGCGACTTTTGCGCCGGCGTGCTCCAGCACGAAGGCCATCTCTTCGGCCACCGCATCCTGATAGACCGGCACCGGAATGCCGCCGATCGACTGCGTCGCGCACATCGCCCAATAGAGCCGCGGCTTGTTGGAGCCGACGATCGCCACCTTGTCGCCGCGCTCTACGCCGAGTTCTTTCAACCCCAGCGCAAAGGCTTTCACCTCATCCTTGACCTCCGCCCAGGTCCAGGTTTGCCAGATGCCGAGATCCTTTTCGCGAATGGCGGGACGGTCCCCGCGAACTTCCGCGTTGACCAGCAGAAACTTCGGAAACGTATCGACGCTCTTGCCGGCGGCGTGTTGCGCCATGGTTTCTCTCCCCGAACTCCGGCGCGTTGACCGCGCTCGCATTTCGGCACCGGCCTCTTGCGTACCGGTCATGCTTTCCAAGCGTAGCAGAGTGGACGAAATTCGTCCGGTCACAATGCTTCACTTGACAGACAAACCGGGGCGGGATTGGTTATGCATGCCGGGTCAGGATTTCTTTCGCAGTGCGAAAGAAGCGCGTTCGGCTTTTCGAATAATTCCACTTACACAATGCCAGCGACGCAAGCCGGTGACGCAATCCCGGTGACGCAATGTCGGCAACGCATCTCCGATGCTGCAAAGCGCGGAAGGTTTTGCGGCGGTCCGTCGCGAAAGCTCAATCCTCGTAGCGGCTCAGCGCTTCGAGATTGAGGATGGTGATGCCGCCATGTCCGACGCGTAAAAGTTTCTTGTGTTCCAGCACCTGTAGCGCGCCGTTGACCGCCTGCCGCGATACGCCGGAGATCAGGCCGATTTCTTCCTGCGTGATGTCGAGCTGATTCCCGGCCTTGGGCACCAGCACCGGATTGCAGAGCCAGGCGATGTTGCGCGCGACCTTGCCGGTCGCATCCAGCGAGCGGTCGAATTCGACGAGCGCAATGAACTGGCCGATGCGTTCGTTGAACTGCCGCACGAGGAAGCGATTGAAGCCGGCGCTGTTCTCGAACAGCCAGAAGAAGGTGGCCGACCCCATCATCGCCAGCTTCACGTCGCGCAGCGCGACAAGATCGTATTGCCGCGGCTCCTTCTTCAGGACCGAGCCCTCGCCGAACCAGCCGCCGGAACGCATGCCGGCAAGCGTCACGGTCTTTCCTTTCTGGGAAACCGTGCCGAGCCGCACCAGGCCGGAAATCACGCCGAGCCAGGGGTCGAGCTTGTCGCCCTTGTGGCAGATATAGGCGCCCTTCGCGAAAGCCTTCTCGGTCATTCCGCGGCGCGTGCGCTCGATTTCTTCTTCGGTCAGCTCCGCGGACCAGAACGCAATTTCGCGAAGTCTTTCAGCCGTAATCATAGGCGAAGAATAAACTACTCCGCCGCTGCCTGAACAGGAGCGCCGGCCGCAGTCGACGCCTCGAACCGCGAGAACAGCGCCTTCTTCTCAGCTTCCGCCTTGACGAGGCTTGCCGCCTTCACCGGCCCGAAACCGCGGATTTTCTCGGGCAGTGCCGCGAGCGCCACCGCAACCGCGTGATTGTTGGCGTTGAGCGCCTTGTTGAGTTGTCCGACAAGCGCGCGATATTCCTCGACCAGCCTGCGCTCGGTCTTGCGCTCCTCCGAATAGCCGAAGAGGTCGAAGGCGGTCCCGCGCAGGAAGCTGAACTTCGCAAGCAGGCCGAAGGCTTTGAACATCCAGCCGCCGAACTCGATCTTCCGCGGCCGCCCGGAATTGGGATCGATGCGCGCGAACAAGGGCGGCGCCAGATAGATCTTCTGCTTCAGGTCGCCGTCGAAGGTCGCCTTCAGCTGCTCGGCAAATGCGCCGTTGGTATAGAGCCGCGCGACTTCGTATTCGTCCTTGTAGGCCATGAGCTTGAACAGATAGCGCGCCACCGCATCGGTGAGGCTCGTCTGCCCCGGCATCGCGCGGGCTTCGGCGCTGCGGGTTTCTTCGACCAGATCGCGATAGCGCTTGGCATAGGCGGCGTTCTGGTAATCGGTGAGATATTTTTCGCGCCGCGCGATGACTTCGTCGAGCGTCTCGGAAATATTGCGGGCGTCCGTCGTGACTTCCGCGGGCCGGGCGAGGTTCGCGACCGACTGCGGATCGACCGCGGTGCGGCGGCCCCATTCGAAGGCCTGCTTGTTCATCTCGACGGCTTCGCCGTTGAGCTCGATCGCACGCATGATCGCGTCGTGACCGATCGGCAGCCCGCCGCGTTGCCAGGCATAGCCGACCAGGAACATGTTCTGCGTCACCGAGGAGCCGAACAGCGCCGCCGAGAGCTTGGTGGCGTCGACGAAATACGCG
>JAEZFA010000141.1 GCA_023417665.1 Pseudomonadota bacterium
CGCGTATTCTGGTCGCCAAAGTCGGACAGGACGGTCACGACCGCGGCCAGAAAGTGATTGCTTCCGCTTTCGCCGATCTCGGCTTCGACGTCGATATCGGTCCGCTGTTTGCGACCCCTGCCGAGGCCGCGCGACAGGCGGTTGAGAACGACGTGCATGTCGTCGGCATTTCGTCGCTTGCGGCCGGCCATCTGACGCTGGTTCCGGAACTGAAAGCCGCCCTGAAGAAAGAAGGACGCGACGACATCATGATCGTCGTCGGCGGCGTCATTCCTCCGCAGGACTGGGCCGAAGTGAAAGCCGCCGGCGCGGAGGCGATTTTCCCGCCCGGCACCGTGATTGCGGAAGCGGCGGAAGATCTTTTGCGTTCGCTCTCGAAGAAGCTCGGTCACGACCGCGCGGCGGCGGAATAAGCCGCTGTCCGGTGCGCTGAAATCCGGGGTCGCTGCGGCCGACCGCTACATCGCCGAGCATTACAGCGCGGTGCGCGGGATGTCTTCGCGTTTTGCCGCGACCGTCAGTACCGCGACCATGCGGATACAGTCCGAACATGGCATCTCCGGGCATCTCGCCGAGATCGGCACCTTCGAGGGCCGCTATTTCATCGCCCTCGCCCACGCGTTGCAAACTGGCGAGCGCTCGATCGGCATCGACAATTTCGTCTGGCCCGACGAAGGTATCAAAGGCCGGCTGGAAGCAAACCTCGCCAAGCACGGCGTCGCGGATCGCTCGATCGTTCTGAAGGCCGACAGCCTGCAACTGACGCCGGAGGCAATCCTTGCCCTCGGCCCGGAGAAGAAGGTCCGCTTTTTTCATATCGACGGCGAACATACGCCGGAGCATCTGTCGAACGATCTTCGGCTTGCCGCGACCTGCATCGAAGACAAGGGCGTGATCTGCCTCGACGACATGCTGCATCCGGGCTATCCGACGCTCGGGGTCACGGTCGACCAGTTTCTCCGCAGCGAGCCTTCGCTCAAGGTTTTCTGCGTCATCGACCGCGAGGACATCGTGGGCGCGGCGAAGTTCATGATCTGCCGGGACGCCTGCTTCGATTTCTATATCGACGCGCTGATTCGAACTTTCCCGGACAATATCTGGCCCATGGGCGCGGACTTCCGCTACGCGAAAAAAGCTCTGGTTCTTTCGCTGGATACGCGGCTCGCGAAGATCGACTGACGGTGGCCGGAATCACCCGACCTGCTATAAGCGGCGGGCATGACCAAGGCCGCCCGCGTTTCTCCGGACATTGCCGAGCTTGCGCGCAAAGTGCTGGCGCGTGATCGCGCAGCGCTCGCCCGCGCCATCACGCTTGTCGAATCCCGAAAGGCCGAACATCGCGCGATCGCGCAGGAGCTGCTGCGCGAATTGCTCCCGGAAACCGGCAAGGCGATCCGCGTCGGCATCTCGGGCGTTCCGGGCGTCGGAAAGTCGACCTCTATTGACGCGCTGGGCGCCCACCTCACCGCTGCCGGGCATCGGGTCGCGGTGCTTGCGGTCGATCCCTCCTCGACGAAAACCGGAGGCTCGATCCTCGGCGCCAAGACGCGCATGCAGCGGCTGTCGGCCGACGACAGTGCCTTCATCCGCCCCTCGCCTTCGGCCGGCACGCTCGGCGGCGTCGCGGCGCGGACACGCGAATCCATGCTTCTGTGCGAGGCCGCAGGCTACAACGTCATCCTGGTCGAGACCGTCGGCATCGGACAATCGGAAGTCGCCGTCGCCGGCATGACGGATGTATTTCTGGTGCTGATGCTGCCGGGTGCGGGCGACGAACTGCAAGGCATCAAGAAAGGCATTCTCGAGGTCGCGGACATCATCGCCGTCAACAAGGCCGACGGCGACAATCTGGCCCGGGCGCGCGCGGCGGCAAGCGCGCTGAAAGCAGCCATCCATATCTTCTCTGCAGACCAGAACGAGGCAACGCCTGTTCTCACTTATTCCGGGCTGACCGGCGACGGGATCGGCAATTTGTGGGAAGCGGTGCTTGCGCATCGCGAGCGGCAACAAAAATCAGGCCGCCTCGCGGAGAAGCGCCGCGCGCAGGAAATCAAGTGGATGTGGACGCTCGTGGAAGAACACTTCCAGGAACGCATCCGTTCCGACGCGAAAATCCGGACCCGGATCCCGGTGCTCGAAAAGCAGGTCGCCGACGGCAAGCTCACGCCGGCACTCGCCGCCGACGAGCTTGCGAAGCTGATCGGCCTCTCCGACGAATGAACCTGCATCGACCGCTTCGCATTGCCGTCGCGGGGTTCGGCCCCTTTCCCGGGGTTCGCAAAAATCCATCCGCCGAAATCGTCCGGGCCATCGAGAGATCGCCGCGTCTGCGCGCCCATGGCCTCGTGCTCGATACCGCGATTTTTCCGACAGCCTATGCGGAGGCGAGACGCCAACTCGAAGCGCTGCTCTCCAAGGCTCCGCAGGCAATCGTTCTGTTCGGCGTTGCCGCGCGAACGAAACACCTTCGCGTCGAAACGCTGGCCCGCAACCGCGCTTCGCTGTTTTATCCGGACAGCGCGCGTTTCGTGCCGCGCGAGCGCAAGCTCCTCGCGGAAGGCGCGGAGAAGCTGAAGGTGCGAGGCCCGGCGATGCGGATGCGGGCCGCAATCCGCGCGACTGGCGCACGGGCGGAGCTCTCGATCAACGCGGGAAGCTATCTGTGCAACGCCGTGTTTTATCAGGCGCTCGCCTTCGGCAACGCGCGCGCGCCGGCGCCATTAACCTTCTTCATTCATGTGCCGCAGCCCGCTCCGGGACATGGCAAAGGTTCGCTCCGCGCGCTGCAGCGCGCCGGAGAAGCCGCGGTGCTCGCG
>JAEZFA010000146.1 GCA_023417665.1 Pseudomonadota bacterium
GTCGCTTCCTTGCGCAGCGCCGCCGCGGCGACCGAGATTCCGAGTTCGAGCCCGATCATGTGATAAGGGCGGTAGAGCGCGGAGTAGCGCCCGGACTTGTCGGTGATCATGCCGTATTCGGCAAAGCAGCGGCGCGTATATTCGGCACGCGCATCGTCCGCGCCCGCCTCGAACACGACATAGACGCCCCAGCGCAGGTCGCGTTCCACCGGCGAACCGTCGCGGTTCAGGCTCGAAACGACCTCGACCATGCCGCTTTCCTCGAGCACGCCGCCGGCCGCCGCCGGGATCAGATGCTTCGGCAATTCGTCAGCGCCGCAAGGCGGGAAGGCGAGGCCGTTGCGCGGGGCTTTCAATCCCGTGGCATTGGAAATCGCCGCCATCTCGATCGCGGACTTCGTGCCGTCGAGGAAGGAATTGAACATCTGCGAATTCATGCCGGCGCTCGCCGCCTGTTCGGCTGTCATGCCGTAGTAGTTCCACACCGTGTCCGGCGTCGATTGCGGATATTCGGGCAGATACTTCGTGCCTTTACCTGCGGAGACGACGCGGAAGCCGCAGGCCTCGGCCCAGTCCGTCATTTCGCAGACCAGCGCCGGCTGGTCACCATAGGCGAGCGCATAGACCACGCCGGCTTCTGCCGCGCGCTTTGCCAAGAGCGGTCCCGCCAGCACGTCGGCTTCGACCGTGACATTCACGACATGGCGTTTTGCCTTGAATGCCGCGAGGCAGTGGCGGATCGCAGCCGAAGGACTTCCGGTCACGTCGAGCACGACATCGAGTCCGTCGGCATTGATCAGCTCGTTCGCGTCTTCCGTGATCGCGGTCTTGCCGCTCTTCAGCGCGTCCGAAAAGTCGTTGGCGATCTGCGCCTCGTCCCAGCCGGTTCGCTTCAGCGAATCCCGGATGCGCGCGCCTGAAAGATCGGCAATCCCGAGCACATGCAGTCCCGGCGTCGTGCGCGCCTGCGCGAGAAACATCGAGCCGAACTTTCCCGCTCCGATCAATCCGGCGCGCACCGGACGCCCTTCCGCAGCGCGGGCTTTCAGCATTCGGCCCAGATTCATCGTTGTAACTCCATTCCTTACCGGTATCGGTTCCGCATGGTGGTCATAGCCGGTCCGGCGCAAGGCTGGCCACCCCTCGGGACGGCTGGCCTTGGCCGCGCCGCGGGGTTATAGCCAACGGGAACAGGCAAGCAGCGCGGGACGTGCCGCCCGCGCTTCGTTGAGGAAATCGTCATGAACAAGCCGCTCGCGAAGGAAGCCGCCAAGCCCGCATCCATGGTGTCGTCGAACTGGGAAGACCCGTTCGATCTGGAAAGCCAGCTCACCGACGACGAGCGCATGGTGCGCGACACCGCGCGCGCTTACGCCCAGGAAAAACTGCTGCCCCGCGTCACGGAAGCCTTTCTGGAAGAAAAATACGACCGCTCGGTCATGACCGAGATGGGCGCGCTGGGGCTCCTCGGCTCGACCCTGCCGGAGAAGTACGGCGGCGCCGGCCTCAACTATGTGAGCTACGGCGTTGCAGTGCGCGAAATCGAGCGCATCGATTCCGGTTATCGCTCGGCCATGAGCGTGCAGTCCTCGCTCGTGATGTATCCGATCTATGCCTATGGCTCGGAAGAGCAGCGCATGAAATATCTGCCGAAGCTGGCCTCCGGCGAGATCGTCGGTGCCTTCGGCCTGACCGAGCCGGACCACGGTTCCGATCCCGGCGGCATGCGCACGCGCGCCGAGAAGACCGCGAATGGTTACAGGCTCACCGGCGCCAAGCTCTGGATCACCAATGCGCCGGTCGCCGATGTTTTCGTCGTCTGGGCGAAGTCCGACGCCGACGGCGGGCGGATCCGCGGCTTTGTCCTCGAGCGCGGCATGAAGGGCCTTTCGACGCCCAAGATCGAAGGCAAGCTGTCGCTGCGCGCGTCCATCACCGGCGAGATCGTGATGGAAGGCGTCGAGGTCGGCGAGGATGCGCTCCTTCCGAATGTTTCCGGTCTTGCCGGGCCGTTCGGGTGCCTGACGCGCGCGCGCCTCGGTATCGCCTGGGGTGCCATGGGTGCGGCCGAAGCCTGCATGGCGGCCGCGCGCGACTACACGCTGAACCGCAAGCAGTTCGGCCGTCCGCTTGCCGCGACCCAGCTCGTGCAGCTCAAGCTCGCAAACATGCAGACCGAAATCGCGCTCGGGCTGCAGGCGGCACTTCGCGTGACAAGGCTCATGGACGAAGACCGCTGCCCGCCGGAAGCGGTATCGATCGTGAAGCGCAACAACTGCGGCAAGGCGCTCGACATTGCTCGCGTTGCGCGCGACATGCACGGCGGCAACGGCATCACCGCCGAATATCACGTCATGCGCCACGTCATGAATCTGGAAACGGTGAACACCTACGAGGGCACGCATGACGTCCATGCGCTGATCCTCGGCCGCGGCATCACCGGCATTCAGGCTTTCTCGCAGTAAGACCGCGCAAATGACCGCTCCTCTGGACGGCATCAAGGTGCTCGAACTCGCGCGCGTGCTCGCGGGTCCATGGGCCGGACAGATCCTGTCCGATCTCGGCGCGGACGTGATCAAGGTAGAGCGGCCGGGGCAGGGCGACGAAACCCGCACCTGGGGCCCGCCTTATGTCGAAGGCAAGCAGGGCGAGAACCTTTCCGCCGCCTATTATCACGCGATCAATCGCGGCAAGCGTTCGGTGCTTGCCGACTTCACCAAGCCCGACGACATCGCCTTCGTGCTCGCGCTGGTGAAGGAAGCCGACGTCATCATCGAGAACTACAAGGTCGGCGACCTGAAAAAATACGGTCTCGACTACCAGAGCGTGAAGAAGATCAATCCGGCGGTGGTCTATTGCTCGGTGACCGGCTTCGGCCAGAACGGACCCTACGCTAGCCGACCCGGCTACGACCTCATCATCCAAGCCATGGGCGGGATCATGGACATCACCGGCGAGCCGGATCGCGAACCGATGCGCACCGGTGTTGCTTATGTGGATGTTTTCACCGGCTGCTATTCCGCGATCGGGATTCAGGCGGCGTTGCTCGCGCGCACCAGGACCGGCGAAGGCCAGTATATCGACATGAGCCTGCTGGACGTGCAGACCAGCGTGCTCGCTAACCAGGCGTTGAACTACCTCGTGTCCGGCAAGGCGCCGCGCCGCATGGGCAATGCCCATCCGAATGTCGTGCCCTATCAGGCGTTCGAGACTTCCGACGGCTACATGATCATCGCGGTCGGGAATGACGGCCAGTTCAGGAACTTCTGCGACGTGCTGGGCCTGCCGGAAGTGCGCGACGATCCACGCTACGCCTCGAACGGCAAGCGCAACGAGAACCGCGCGACGCTGATCCCGGCGCTGATGGAAAAGACCCGGCAGCGCACGCGCGCCGACCTTCTCGCCGCACTCGAGAAGGGCGGCGTCCCCGCCGGACCGATCCGCTCGATCGACGAGGTCTTCGCCGATCCGCAGGTGATCGCCCGCAAGATGCGGATCGACCTGCCGGACGACAGCGCCAAGGCGGGCTCGATTCCCGGCGTCCGCGCCGATCGTGATGAGCGGAACACCGCTGCACTACGATCATCCGTCGCCGCGTCACGGCGCGCATTCGGACGAGGTCCGCGCCGCCGTGAAGGCGGGGAAGCCGGCATTTCGCGCAAGCCGCGGCTGATCGCTTCACGCTGAATCTCAACTTTAACGCGTTCAACCGCCGGTTTCGGGCGCAAATGACTCAAAAGACTCGCAAATCCGCCCTGCGTTAAAGCGTGGCCGCAAGACCGCCTGATTCGGGTGTTGAAGCCTTTGGCGAGCGCTATTGGCGGACTTTCGAGCCAAAAATTGCGGCATCGGCGATCCCGAATGCCCGGGACTTACCCTTTGTTAAGCATGCCTTCAGAGGATAGAATTTCGGTATCTCGACTGGTGGCTTTCTACGTGTCTCGTGCCCGCATTCTTCTTCCGGCCGCGCTTGCGGGCCTCGTTCTTGCCGCCATCGCGCCGGCCACTACGGCGCTTGCGGCAAACGAAGTCGTCGCGGGCGACAGTCTCGGCGTCGGCATCTCGATGGCCGCAGGCCTGCAGAACGTATCGGCCAACTCCGTCACCATCCGCGGCAATCGTGCGATTGATCAGCTTCGCAAGATCAGGCCGGGCAGCACCGTCTATCTCAGCCTCGGGACCAACGATGCCGTCGGGCCGGTCAGGGGCATCGAGAAAAGCATCGACGCGGTTCTGCGCGCCGCGAGCGCTTCGCGCCTGAAGCTCGTGTGGATCGGCCCGCCTTGCGTCAGCAAGGCATGGGACAAGAATGCGCGCGAACTCGACGCTATTCTGAAGGCGCGTCTCGCCGGCACCGGCGTCACCTATGTCAGCATGCGCGATCCGTCGCTGTGCACGCCTTCGGTGCGCGCGAAGGATGGTGTGCATTTCAACATGCAGGGCTATCGCGCGATGTGGTCGCTCGCTTCCACCGCGACGGGCTATCAGGTCGCAAGCGTTGCGCCCGAACGCGCAACCGCGCCCGCCGTCGAGCAACCTGCCGCCGCGGCCGAAACGCCGGCTGAGCGCCGCCCGGCGCCTCCCGCAGAAGTGACTTCGCAGGAGCGCCCGCGTGTGCGAACCATCGTGAAGTCGGCTTCGCTTTCGCCGATTGCCCCGCGCGCACCGCAACGGCGCGTGGCGGCGAATGTGTCCTTCTTCACGCTCGATTTCCGCTGGCCGGAAACGGCGCGTTTCACGGGAAGCTTCGTGCCCGGCCGCTGACGATATGCGCTTTTTACAATCCCGACAGTTTCCGGTGCTCTTTGCTGCAATCATGGCTTTTGCCGTGGTCGCCCAGGCCCAGAACACCACCAGGCCGGAGCCGATCCGCATTGCCTTCGTCGGAGACTCCATGGCCGACGGCCTCTGGCAGGGCGTCACGCGCCACATCGCGAAGAATGCCTGCCTCAAGGCCGCGATCGATACCGAGCGCTTCGGCAAGAACGGCACCGGCCTGACGCGGCTCGACAAGTTCAACTGGCCGCGCGAGGTGCTTGCCATCGGCCAGCGCTACAAGGCCGATCTTTACGTGATTTCGACCGGACTGAACGACCGCAATCCGATCTACGATCCGGACGGCAAGAACGCGCAGATCTATTCGAAGGAATGGCCCGACAGCTATCGCGTGATCGTCGAACGCATGGTCAGGAACGCCACCTCGATGAAGGCGAGCGTGGTCTGGCTCGGCATCCCGGTATTGCGCAATGCCGCGGCCGACAAGGAAGCCAAGGAAAAGAACGTGATCTATGCCGAGGCGATCAAGGCGCTGAACGATCCGTCGGTGCGCTATGTCGAGCCCTGGCGCATCAAGCCGGAAGCGGAGGAAGTCTTTTCCACCTATGGTCCGGATGAAGACGGCCGCCTGATCGCGCTTCGCGCGCCCGACGGCTCGCATTTCACGCCGGCCGGCTATGATATGCTTGGCGCTTATCTCTACCCCAAAATTGTCGAAAGTCTCCGGCAACGTGGCATTGACGTCGATAAGCTTTGTCCGGCGCGGGACGAAGCACCTCCTGGCAGCAAGTCCGACGTGAAATCGAACTGAGCGCGAAGCTTGCGCCGGCGCTCGGAACGGAAGACGGGTTAGATGCAGCTCTGGTTGCGGAGGAATCCGCTCGGTTTTCTGATCGCCGCTTTCGCCACCGCCTTTCTGGTCGGTGTCGTGGGCGCGATCCTGACCGACACGCCGCGCGACGAGGTTCCGGCGCCGCAGCCCCGCACGCATACGCGGATCGAACCGCCTTATCCGCCGCGCGCGCAATTGCCGAAGGCCGAGCCGCAACAGGTTCAGGTGCCGCAGCAGAGCATACCGCAGAGCACCGAATTCGAATCCATGCCGGAGGAAACGCAGCCGGTGCCGACGCTTCCGCCTCGGGCGCTCGATCCGATCGAAATGCCGCGCAAAACGCCGCCCCGGAAGGCGCAGAATGTGCAGCCCAGGGGCATCACCATCCTCCAGATCGGCGACAGCCACACCGCGGCCGACTTCATGACCGGAGAATTGCGCAGGCTGCTGCAGGCCCGCTACGGCGACGGCGGCGCCGGTTACATGAGCGCCGGCCGTCCGCATCTCGGCGTGCGCAGCGCTGCTTTTCGCATCAATGCGTCCGACGGCTGGAGCTATGAAGCGCTGCAAAAAAGCGTGGACGTCGTGAAGTTCTGGCTCTCCGGCTTCAACGCCATTGCGAAGAAAGACGGCGAGGCGATCAGCTTTCGCTCGGACACGCCGGTAAATTTCGACCGCATCGAAATCCAGGCCTTGCGACAGCCCGAGGGCGGCACCATCGAAATCCGCCTCGATGGCGTGCTCCAGTCGGAAGTGGATCTGGCCGGCGAAGCCCGCGAACCCGTGGTGATCCAGCTTCTTCCCGAACGCGCGGCGACCGATCGCGTGCGCGAGATCAAGCTCACGACCAAGGGCGAGGGGGTCGTCAATCTTTCGAGCGTGGCGGTCTATAACCGCCAGTCGGGCATCGCCTACAACAGCGTCGGATTTCCCGGCGCCACCGTCGACATCCTCAACAAGTTCGACGAAGTCATTTTCGAGAACGAGTTGAAGCGTCTTGAGCCGCAGATCGTCGTGCTCGCCTTCGGCACCAATGAGGGCTTCAACGACGCGCTCGAACTCGACCGCTACCGCCAGAACTACGAACAGGCGATCAACAAGATCCGCCGCGCCTTGCCGAATGCCGAAATCGTCATGATGGCGCCCCCCGATGCCGCCCGCGGGATCAAGAAATCCGACGCTGACGGCGACAGGAAGACGCCTCCCGCGAAGGCCGCGCGTCAAGACGGCGATTGCGGCGATTGGCAGACCCCGATCAATCTGAACCGCGTGCGGGACGTGCAGGAGCAGATTGCCAAGCGTTACAAGCTCGTCTACTGGAACTGGGCCTCGATCATGCCCGCCGAATGCGGTGCGGATCGCTGGGCAAGCATGTCACCGCCGCTGGTCGCCAAGGACCGCGTGCACTTCACGATGGAAGGTTATCGGCAGACAGCCGCGCAATTTCTGAAAGTGCTGCTGCCCGTGGTCGAGCGAGTGCGCCAGTCCGACAATGTTGTTTCCAACCATTGAATTTGCGGCGTTCTTCGCGGTCGTCTTCGCGATAACCTGGCTTCTCAACGATCGTAACGACCCCAAGAAGTGGTTTCTCGTCGTTGCGAGCTATCTATTTTATGCCGCGTGGAATCCGAACTATCTTCTGATCCTGTTCGGCAGTTCGCTCGGCAATTACCTGCTCGCACTGGGTATCGGCGCGTTACCCGACGGCCGGCGGCGCAAACTTCTGCTCTGGCTCGGCGTTGCCGCCAATCTCGCGCTGCTCGGCGTTTTCAAGTACTTCAATTTCTTCGTCGCGAACTTCGCGAACCTGATTGCCTCGCTTGGCGTGAAGGCGAACCTGCCGTTTCTGGAGGTGGCGCTGCCCGTTGCCATTTCCTTCATCACCTTCCACGCGCTCTCGTATCTGATTGACGTCTATCGGCGGGAATTGAAGCCGAGCGGATCGCTGGTCGATATCCTGCTTTACATCAGCTTCTTTCCGCATCTCGTCGCCGGCCCCATCGTGCGGGCGAGGGACTTCCTGAACCAGACCACGCATGTCTCCGAACCCGCGAATGTCCGGCTCGCCTTCAGCGTCTTCCTGATCCTCGGCGGCCTCTTCAAGAAGGTGATCGTCGCGAACTACCTGTCGACCGACTTCGTCGATGGCGTCTTCCAGAATCCTTCAGGCTATTCGAGCGCCGATCTGTGGCTTGCGATGTATGGCTATGCGTTGCAGATCTATTGCGATTTCAGCGCCTATACCGACATTGCGATAGGCGTCGCCAATCTGCTCGGCTACCGGTTTCCGCAGAACTTCGACCAGCCGTATCGCGCGCTTTCCATTCAGGATTTCTGGCGCCGCTGGCACATCACGCTTTCGACCTGGCTGCGCGACTATCTCTATAAGCCGCTCGGCGGCAGCCATCATGGTGTTGCCTGGACCTATTTCGCGCTCATGGTGACGATGCTTCTCGGCGGCCTCTGGCATGGTGCGAGCTGGAATTTCGTGATCTGGGGCGCGATGCATGGCGCCGCGCTTGTGCTTGAACGCATGCTCGGCCTGACGGGCAAGCAAGGCGCGCGGCGCCTGCCGCCGGTGCTTGCCTGGCTCGTCACCTTTCATTTCGTGTGCTTCGCCTGGATTGTCTTCCGTTCGCAAACCTTCGAATCCGCGCTCGACTATTTTCGCGTGATGTTCTCGCTTGAAAGTTTTGCCGTCACCGTGACCCCGCTGGTCGCGCTGATGTTCCTGTTCGGCGCGCTCACGCAGATCATTCCCGGCGCGCTGCAGGATCGCGTCGAGGCCTGGTACGACCGCGCCTCGCTCGCAAGCAAGATTGCGATTCCGGTCGTCGTGATCTGGTTGATTGCGGTGGCCGCGCCCGATGGCGTGCCGCCGTTCATCTATTTCCAGTTCTGAAGTTATTTCCCGGCCGCGGTCTGGAAGCCTGCGCGCGCATAGGCGTAAAGCAGCGGAATCCGCGTGGCGTTGGCAAGCGTTTCGACACTCTCCGCGAAGCGGGTGGCGTAGGGCTGGGCGAAATCAGGCAGATAGTCGCGCGACCAGTTCGTGACGCTCTGCGGGATCGCGAGCCACAGAAGGGCGAGCGTCGCGTAAAGCACGATCGCGGCACTGCGAAGTTTGCGGACAGGGGTCATGTGGTTTGATCCAGCGTGCTTCTATCACGAACAAAGCCCGCCTTGCATCCCGTCACGAGCCAATACATCGCGCCGGCCACGATCCCGGCGGCCGGATAGGCTTTCGTCGCGTTTCCGATCAGCGCATCGCCGTGCTGCACGACATTGATCCAGGAAGGAAGCGGCTGAAACACGAAGTAAAGCCCGATCAGCGCTCCGGCGATGCCGAAATAGAGGATGCTTCGCCAGCGGAAAATTTCGGCGAGAAGTCCGGCAAGGAAAGCGGGCAGATAGCCGAGCAGCAGCGCATAGCCCGACAGGATCAGGACATGCACGAACAGTGCGTCGCGGGCTTCCCCCTCGCTGACGTCGAACGGGCGCGTCATGCCGGCGGCTTCCGCGAGCATCAGCGTCGTGCCCGCGGCGAGTGCCGCCGCGACGATGCCGACTGAGATCATGAAGAAGCGGAATATCGCGTAAACGGGGGCGGGCATGAGCAGAAGTTGGTTGCCGTTTCTGAACGCTTATAGAACCATGTGCTTCGCGCCGGAACCCGATTTCAGGCGAGTTCTTGAGGACGTTCGCGAGCTGCGGCTCGCCGCTGAACCACTATCCGCCGAGAGTGTTTAGGTATTAGTTGACGGCACGGCGCGAATCGGCGATTTCTCTGTAAAGTGGTTCGTAAACACGGGACGGGAGAGACCGGCATGTCAGGGGAGAAGTTCGGCGAGTTCGTCCGCCGCGCGCGCGAGGCCAAGGACATCGGCCTGCGTGAAATGGCGAAGATGATCGGGGTGAGCCCGACCTATCTGTCGAAGGTGGAGCGGGACGAGTTCGCGCCGCCGGCCGAGGACAAGGTCAAGGCGATCGCGCAGATCATCGGCTGCGACGTGGACGAACTGCTGGCGCGGGCGGGCCGCGTGGCGAGCGACCTGTCGGACATCATCAAGCGCCACCCGGTGGAACTGGCGGCGCTGCTGCGGACCACGAAGGGATTGACCACTGACGATATCGCCAAACTGGCCCGCAACGCGCAGAAGGCGAAGGACAAGTGAACGCCTGATCGGGCGATGACGATTTCGAAGATGCAGATGAGGATCGGCGATCAATGACCAAGTTCGTTTCCTATGTGACCGACGAGGCGATCGAGAAGGACGCGCAGGCGCTTCTCGCCGAATACGCC
>JAEZFA010000158.1 GCA_023417665.1 Pseudomonadota bacterium
GCTCCCGCCCCGCGGCCGCGCGCAAGAGCGCGCGGACCTGCGCGCGCAGCAAGCCCGGACGGTCCAGCGAAAGCCGGATCGCGCGCCAGCCCAGCGCGGGATTTTCCTCCTCCACCGAGCGCAGATAAGGCAGCACCTTGTCGCCGCCGATATCGAGCGTGCGGAAGGTAACGGGCTTTTCCTTCGCAGCGTCCATCACCGAACGATAGAGCGTGTATTGCTCGCTGGTCCGCGGCAGCGCCGCCGCGATCATGAATTGCAGTTCGGTCCGGAACAGGCCGATGCCGTCGGCGCCGGCCTCGGCAAGATGCGGCAGGTCGACCAGCAGGCCCGCATTCATCATCAGGTTGATCTTCACGCCGTCCTTGGTGACGGCCTCGCGGTCGCGCAGCGCCGTGTATTGCGCCTGCCTGCGCGCGCGCAGCTTCACCTTTTCGACATAGGCCCGCTCGAGATCGGGCTGCGGACGCAGTTGCACTTCGCCGCTGTCGCCATCGACGATGATGGCGTCGCCCTGATCGGAGAGCGCGGTCACGTTCGCGATCTGCCCCACGGTCGGCACGCCGAGCGCGCGGGCGACGATCGCGACGTGGCTTGTCGGCGCCCCTTCCTCGAGCACGATGCCGCGAAGCCGCGTGCGATCATAGTCGAGCAGCGCCGCAGGGCTCATGTTGCGCGCGACCAGAATGGCGTTGTCCGGCAGGTTGCTCGTCCGCACTTCCGGGTCCGCGCCCGTCAGCTCCCGCATCAGCCGGTTCGCAAGATCGTCGAGATCGTGGAGCCGCTCGCGAATGTAAGGATCGGTCTGCCGCAGCATGCGCGCGCGGGTATCCGACTGCACGCGCTCGACCGCCGCTTCCGCGGTAATGCCGGTCTGGACCGCTTCCTGGAGTTTCTTCATCCAGCCGCGGTCCTGCGCGAACATGCGATAGGCTTCGAGCACGTCGCGATGCTCGCCCGCCCGCGCCATGCCTTCGTCCTCGAGCATGACGTCGATCGACGAGCGCAGCGTCTCGACCGCGGAATCGAGCCGCGCGAGTTCGGCCGCCACGTCGTCGGCAATCACGTTCTGCACATGGATGCGCGGCTCGTGCAGCACGACCCGCCCGAGCCCGATACCATCGGCAAGCGACAGACCGTTCAGGTGCATCGAGCGGCGTATCGCGGGCTCGTGGCCGGGCTTTGCCAGCGCGGTAAGTTCGCCCGAGGCGATCATCTCGGCGACCACCATTGCGGTCGTCTGCAGCGCCTCGACTTCTTCTTCGGAATAGGTGCGCCGCGCGCGGTTCTGCACCACGAGCACGCCGAGCGTATTGCCGGCCCGCAGGATCGGCACGCCCAGGAACGAGTTGTAGATTTCTTCGCCGGTCTCCGGCTTGTAGGAGAACGACGGGTGGTTCTGCGCGTTCGGGAGATTCAGCGCTTCGGCCTCTTTCGCGACGAGGCCGACGAGGCCCTCGCCGGAATCGAGGACGGTGCGGTGCACGGCTTCGGGGTTCAGGCCTTCGGTCGCGTAAAGCTCGAGCGTGCCGTCAACCCGCAGAACGTATACGGAGCAGACTTCCGCCACCATGTTGGCGGCGATCAGCACCACGATCTTGTCGAGCCGTTCCTGCGCGCTGATCTGCTCCGCCATGGTTTCGCGGAGACGTCTCAGCAATACGCGCGGACCGCCGAGGGAGCCACGCATGGGCCCTGCCCTTGTTTGCCCGAGCGCCGCGCGCGGCCGGGCTCATGTAAGAAAAGATAAAAGTTACGCGAAGGCTATTGTTTGTTCTAACCGTCGAGTCCGTATACCGAATGCAAAGTGCGGACCGCAAGTTCGGTATAGGCGGCGTCGATCAGGATGGAAATCTTGATTTCCGAGGTCGAAATGACACGAATATTGATGCCCTTTTCGGAAAGCGCGCGGAACGCGGTCGCGGCGACGCCGGCATGGCTGCGCATGCCGACACCGATCACCGAAACCTTCACGACATCGCCATAGCCTTCCATCGACGCGAAGCCGATCTTGTCCTTGGCCTTCTCGATCGTGGCCTTCGCCTTCTCGAATTCGGCGACCGGCACGGTGAAGGTGATATCGGTCTTCTTTCCGTCCGCCGATACGTTCTGCACGATCATGTCGACGTTGATATGGGCCTCGGCGAGCGGGCCGAAGATTGCGGCGGCGACGCCGGGTTTGTCGGCAACCTCGCGCAACGCGATTTGCGCCTCGTCCTTCGAGAAGGCGATGCCGGTGACGACCTGATTCTCCACGATCTCCTCCTCGTCGCAAATCAACGTGCCGGGTGAACGGCCTTTGGCGTCCACCTGCGGCGCGTCGGGCGCATCGAAGCTCGAGCGCACGAACAAACGTACTTTCTGGGTCATCGCGAGTTCGAC
The DNA here is from genome assembly GCA_023417665.1 of Pseudomonadota bacterium. Taxonomy (GTDB): domain Bacteria; phylum Pseudomonadota; class Alphaproteobacteria; order Rhizobiales; family Xanthobacteraceae. The sequence continues at coordinate 2,383 of JAEZFA010000158.1, forward strand.
CGAACGAACCTGCAATACCTTGGCGCCGAGCGACGCCATCTCCAGCATTTCCTCGAAGGTGATCTTCTTCAACCGTCGCGCCTGCGGCACGACGCGCGGGTCGGTGGTGTAGACGCCGTCGACATCCGTGTAGATGTCGCAGCGGTCGGCCTTGACG
>JAEZFA010000165.1 GCA_023417665.1 Pseudomonadota bacterium
GCGGTGGCTTGCTCGTCGAAGCCAGCGGTTCGCTGGTCGGCGCAGTCGGTGTTTCCGGCGCGCCGGGCGGCGACGCGGACGCTGCCTGCGCAAAGGCAGGCATCGAGGCAATTCAGGACAAGCTGGACTTCTGATGCCGTCGCGGGTGAGGGCCAGAGGCTATCCGACTTTGAGGTAGCCGAAGCCCTTTGCCTGCAGTTCGGCCACGGTCGCGACGCCGGAGGGAACGAACTTCAGGAATGATTCCTTCCGGGTTTTGACCGGATCGACCTTCAGCCGCTTGTAGGTGATCTCGCAGAGATAGCCTTCGGCGCCGTACTTGGTCAGGCCCACAAAGCGCTTGTAGATGTCGGGGTCGATCTGGTCTTTCTCCCACGGCGTGCCGCCGCGATCTTCCAGGAAGAACTTGATGCCCGCACCATGCGCGACGATGACCAGCTTCAGTCTCAGCGGGTCGAAATCGTAGGCGGAATAGTGGTTGAGCATGTTCTGCAGCATCTGCGAGAACCGTCCCGGGTCACCGAAATCACAGTGATACAGGCATGCGATATCGGTGTCGCGCTTGAGGCTCTTGAAGTCGAGTGCGACAGGATTTGCCTGCGCGGCTGATGCGGCTGCCAGCACAGCGCCGGAGCCGATAAGCGTTCCGAATACTTCGCGGCGGTTCTTCATGCTGGCTCACCTCTCGGCGAACAAGCCGGCGAGCGCAGCGCTTCTCGCGCCGCACGCGCCGGCATTGCAACGCTATTTGTTGACCGGACTTTCCGGGCTCATCAGAAGTGCAACGACATCCTTGATCTGCTCGATTGTCAGTACCTTGTTCGCGCCGAAACGCGGCATGTTCGAGCAGGGCAGAACGGTGTGCGAATTGTAGATGCGCTCGTACAATGCCTTTGCTTCTTCTTCCTTGAAGTCGCGAAGCTTGCCGTAGTTCAGCAGGCTCGGCCCGATCGTGCCGTAACTGAGCTCGCGTGCAGCGAGCTGATGGCAGGCGTAACAATTTCCGCCATTGGCGCGAGCCGGCGGATAGTCACTAAAGCGCAGGCCGTACCCGGATTGCGCGAGCGCTTCGCCCTTTTTCCAGTCGCCGAGAAACTTTCCGTCGGCCGGATATTCGACGCTCGCCTTCGCGGCTTTCTGGATTTCGTCGGCAACCTTGGCGGGCGGATTGTTTTTATAGTCAGAGCACGCCTTCATCGTCGCGTCGGGCGTCAGGCGGTCCTTCCAATCGGCGGGTGCCGCAGCGAAGGCTGCGGCAATTGCCGCGTCGGCGGAAGGCACGGCCTGCTGGGCAAGCGCGGCGGGAGCCGCTGCGGCGACCAGGCTCAAAACAGCCGCATTGAGAATTTTTCTCATGTTCTCATTCTCTCGAATTAGCGTTTGATGCTGGGCGCGGCGATGACGCCGCCCTGCGCCTGTTGCGTGAGATAGGAGATGATCGCAACGGTCGCGTCCGAACCCAGTTCGACGCGCGGCATGCGCATCTGCCAGTAACAGTCGTAAACGCGATGCTGCATGGTCATCACGTGACTGCTGGACACGCGATAGCCTGGCCATTCACCGATCGCGACCTTTGCTTCCTTCGGATCGGACAGATGGGGCAGGGCTTGCAGCCGGATGCGCTGTCCCGACGTCGAGTGGCAGCTCGCGCAGGAGAAATCGAACGGACCGGAGCGGCGGTAGAAAAGTTCTTCACCGAGCTTCACGACGGCCTTCGCCTGCGGCGTATCCAGCTTGGCGGCGAACTTCAGGCCCTCGGATTTATTCGCGATATAGGTTGCGATCGCGCCCAACTCCTTGACGGGTTTGCCGCCGGAGGGATGCGGGTTCTTGATGAGGTCGGCGCGATTGAAGCCCTGCAGCGTCTCCATGCACCAAAGAACGCGCGTTTCGACATCCATGACCTTGCCGGCGTCAGCGAAGTAACGCGGCAGTTCAGCGAATGCGCCATCGACAACGCCGGGACCTTTGCCGAGGTCGCACTTCTCGAGCGACACGTTCTTCGGACCACGAGGGGTTTTCCAGAGTGCTTCGCCACGATCCGCGTCGAGAAGACCCGGATTGCTCCACGGGTCTTCTTTCAGCTTCTTCCTGTATTGCTCGATCGCTTTTTCGGTGTCGTCCTGCGCGAACGACGCCATCGGCAGCGCCATGGTCACGCAAAAAACAGCAGCCACAATTAGCCTGAGGCTCATCGGTGTATTCCTCCACGCCCGGTTCTTTTTATTAGTACGGATTCTTCTGATTGGGCAGATTTAGAATACATACAAATATGCGAATGAAAAGAAGTGATTTGTTCGCTTAAAAGAAGCGCCGCACAACGCCGCGAAAGGATCCTTCGAACAGAACGGCAATGCCGATCCTTGCGCCGATGATCATGCCGGCGACAGCAAGCGGCCAGGATAATGCGAACAGCGATCCGGCGGTCAGTCCCTGACCGATAGTGCAGCCGCCCGCAAGAATCCCGCCTACGCCCATCAATGCTGCGCCGCCGAGATGCCGCCGCATCTCATGCTGATGGTCGAAGGCTTCCCAGCGAAATTCGCCGGCCAGCTTTGCGGAAAGCCACGCACCTGCGACGACCCCGAACACATTGCCGACGCCGAATTCGACGAGCGTCGAAGGGGCGAGCAGAGCGCCATACAACGCACGCGCAACCGGTGCGACGAAGGTCAGGCTCTGCGGTCTTTGCGGCGCAGCGAACTCATCGAAGAAGGCCGTTGTTGCAACCCAGCCAAGCGCCACGCACAGGCCAAGCGCGATGCCCGCCGTAAGCAGGCGCGGAGATTTCCGCAGCTTCGGGTGCGCGAAGGCCAGCGCCACGAGGCCGAGGCCGGCGCAGAGCGTCAGCGCGATGCGTAAATCAACGTGCAGCGCGGCGCCTAACACCGAGGGAAGGTCGGACGGCGTTTGCGTGCCGAAGCGAATCGGAAACGCCTCGAAAACGCCAAGCCGAATATCCGCGAATGCGCCGCGCAGCACCGCGAGCGCCGTCGCCGCGAAAATGAAGATCACGATCAAGCTGCGCAGGTCGCCCGAACCGAGGCGCACGAGCGAACCGAAACTGCAGGTCCCGACCAGCGCCATGCCGAGGCCGAAAATCAGCCCACCGAACGCAATTCCGATCCAGGGCAGGCCCGATGCGACATAGGTGGTGTTCGCCGGATTGAGATGGCCGGTCAGGACGAGCGCCTGCGTGGCAAGAATGGCAACGCCAAGCGCGAGCCCGAAGACACGAAGCCTGCGCGTGTCTCCCGCAACCGCGGCATCTTCGATCGCGCCGAACGAGCAGAGGCGGGAACGCTGCGTCACCGCGCCGGCGATAACGCCGAGCACGAAGCCCGATAGCGAAACAAGCCACGCATTGGGGTCCATCGGTTCGCCTTACTCGTCTCCCCGTGCCGCGCGGCTGTTCGCGCGGATCGTCTATTCTTGTTTTTTGCCCTGCGGGCGTTCGCAAAAGATGTTGTAGATGACCGAGATGACCTGACGCACGTTGTCGTTTGCGATGCTGTAGTAGATCACTTTTCCTTCCCGGCGCGTCGTTACCATGCCGTCGAAGCGAAGGCGGGCAAGCTGCTGCGAAACGGTGGGCTGGCGCAGCGACAGGATGTTTTCGAGTTCGGTGACCGAGCGTTCGCCTTCCGCAAGCAGGCAAAGCAGCAGCAGCCGGCTCTCATGCGAAAGTGCTTTCAGAAAATCGCTTGCGGCGCGCGCGTTGCGCATCAACTGATCAAGTTCGTCGGAATATTCCGCGCCGTCGCGCAGTTCGTTTTCAATCGATTTCGATACAATTCCGGTCATTTTGCCCTCGGCAAATTCGCTCAGCTCGCTTCTGGAAGCTTCTGCATCAGCATTCCCAGCAGACCCCAGAACGACTCTTCGTCCTTGTAGCCGGTCAGCCTGCCGATTTCCCGGCCGTTCTCTACCAGAACGAATGTCGGCGTGGCCACTACCGGTTCCAGCAGGGTGAAATTCAGCGACATGGCCGGGGCAAGGGTGATTCGGCGCAGCGGCGCACGCTTTCCCTCATCGGACTTGGGGTAGATCGGGCCGATTGTGCGGTGCCACATCTGGCACCACGGGCAGCCGCTGTGCTCGAACATGACGAGTTCGGCCGCTCGCGCAAGCGAGGGAAGGCCCATGATGCATGCGGTAAACAGCAGTACCGCCGCTGCAAGTTTCGATCTGGTTCGGCTCGTTCGTGTCATCGATCGCTTTCGGGCAAAGACTGCGTCAAGGGTCTTTACATATGAAAAATTAAATATGAGAATATGTGCAAAGTACAGTTCTGCTACAAGCAGGCTTTGGAAGAAACGCGAAGGAGACTCCAATGGCGCTAAGGAAGCCAGTTGCGTCTCGCCGTCAGGTCCTCACCGGACTGGCTGCGGTACCGCTTTTGCTGGCGATGAATCCGAAACTTGCACTCGCCAGCGCGAGCCAGGTTGAGGCCGAGATCAAGAAACTGTTCGGGGACAAGGCGATCGGGTCGGGCAAGATCAAGCTCGACGCGCCGCAGATTGCGGAGAACGGACTTGTCGTGCCGGTCACCATCGAGGTCGAAAGCCCGATGACCGACGCCGATTATGTCAAGGCGGTTCATATTTTCGCCGACGGCAATCCGCTGCCTGGTGTCGTGACCTATCGTTTCACGCCGGCATCCGGAAAGGCGATCGTTTCGTTCCGTATGCGCCTCGCGCAAACGCAGAACGTGGTTTGCCTCGCGGAAATGTCGAACGGCTCGGTCCACATGGCGAAGACCGAAGTCAAAGTCACCATCGGCGGTTGCGGCGGCTAGGCCGCGGATTTTGAAGAAAGCGCTATCGACATGAGCAATCCGACACCTCGCGTCCGCGTCCCGGCGAAAGCCAAGGCCGGCGAAGTCATCGAGATCAAGACGCTGATCTCTCACGAAATGGAATCGGGTCAGCGGAAAGACTCCGCCGGCAAGGTGATTCCGCGGAAGATCATCAAGAGCTTCACGGCCTCGTTCAACGGAAAGCCTTTCCTTGAGTCGGACTGGCATCCCGCCATTTCGGCAAATCCGTACCAGTCCTTTTATTTCAAGGTAGCAGAAGCGGGCGAATTCCGTTTCGTCTGGAAGGACGACGACGGCAGCGAATACGTTTCCACGAACAAGATTCAACTGGCGTAAGCGAATAACGGCCGCTTACGCCGGCCTGCTTCTAAATTCAAATCGGACTTCCCGAGGCAACCGAAAAGCGGTTTCTGCCAATGATATCTCGTCGCGATTTTCTACAAGCCGCCGCAGCGGTATCGGCGATCGCAAGCGCCTCCGGGATCGGACCGCTTGGCCGTGCCGCCGCGCAGCAGCGGCTTACGGCGGAGCAGATCGTACAGTTCGACCGGCTCGGTTCGGTTTCGCTGTTGTATGTGACCGATATTCACGCGCAGCTCTTGCCGCTTTACTTCCGCGAGCCTTCCATAAATCTCGGCGTGGGTGAGGCCTCCGGTCAGCCGCCGCATCTGACCGATCGCGCCTTCCTCGAATATTTCAAGATCGCCGCGGGCAGCGCGGACGCCTACGCGCTGACGGCGGAGGATTTCACGCAGCTTGCGAAGCAATACGGGCGTATGGGCGGTCTCGACCGTATCGCGACGCTCGTGAAGATGATCCGCGCCGATCGCGGCAACGATAACGTCCTGCTGCTGGACGGTGGCGACACCTGGCAGGGCAGCTGGACGTCGCTCCAGACCAAGGGCCAGGACATGGTCGATGCCATGTCCAAGCTCGGCGTCGAGGCAATGGTCGGCCATTGGGAGTTCACGCTCGGCGCCGACCGCGTGAAGGAAATCGCGGACAGCGCGCCATTCGCATTTCTGGCGCAGAACATTCGCAGACTTGAATGGCAGGAGCCCGTGTTCAAGGCGCGCAAGTCGTTCGTGAAGGGTGGCGCGCGGATCGACGTGATCGGCCAGGCCATGCCGCGGACACCAATTTCAAACCCGCGCTGGATGATTCCGGACTGGGAATTCGGGCTGCGCGAGGCGGAACTGCAGAAGGAAGTCGATGCGGCAAGGGCGGAGGGCGCCGATGTCGTCATTCTGATTTCCCACAACGGTTTCGATATCGACAAGAAGCTTGCGAGCCGTGTGAAGGGCATGGACGTCATCCTGACGGCCCACACGCATGACGCATTGCCAGCGCTGGTTCGGGTAGGCGACACCGTGCTTGTCGGCGGCGGTTCGCATGGCAAGTTCCTCGCGCGCCTCGACCTTGAGGTGAAGCAGAAGAAAGTCACCGATGTCCGCTACAAGCTGATGCCGGTCTTTTCCGACGCGATCGCACCCGATGCTGAAATGAAGACGCTGATCGACGCCGTTCGCGCGCCCCACAAGGAGCGCCTTTCGCAAAAACTCGCGACGACGGAATCGCTGCTTTATCGGCGCGGAAATTTCAACGGCACTTTCGACGATCTCATTTGCGATGCGATCATGAAGGAGCGCGACACCGAGATCGCGCTGTCGCCCGGATTCCGCTGGGGCGCATCGCTGCTTCCGGGGGATACGATCACCTTCGACGATGTCGCCAACGCAACCTCGATCACATATCCCGCCTGCTATCGCATGAGCATGACCGGCGAGCAGATCAAGGTCATGCTGGAAGACGTCGCCGACAATATTTTCCATCCCGATCCGTATTTTCAGGCGGGCGGCGACATGGTCCGGGTCGGCGGCGTCGGTTACGCGATCGACGTGTCAAAGCCGGCAGGCGACAGAATCTCCGGCCTCACACATCTCGCGACCGGAAAGCCGCTCGACGCAAGCCGCGCCTACTCGGTCGCGGGTTGGGCCAGCGTCAATCAGAACGTCGAAGGTCCGCCGATCTGGGAAGTGGTGGAAAAATACCTCTCCAGCGTGAAGACCGTTCACATCAAGCCAAACAGCAGTGTTCGCATCTCCGGGATTTAGGTGAGCTATGGACCAGAAGCGTCAGAATGCAGATCAAGTTCGCCGCGCTGATCTAGCGGACAGGAAGTTGCTCGACCGCCGCCGTTTCCTGGCCACGGCAGGTCTTGCCGGGGCGGCGGTTGCGACCGCCGCGCCGGCTTTCGCGCAGGCGGCGAAACCCGATCCCGCCATTACCGAACTGCCCGACTGGTCCCGCTATCTCGGCGACGGCGTCGCCGCGCGCCCTTATGGCAGTCCGTCGCAATTCGAAAAGCATGTGGTTCGCCGCGACGTCGAGTGGTTGACGGCAAGCCGCGAGTCCTCCGTAAACTTTACACCGCTTCACGAACTCGACGGCATCATCACTCCGTCCGGCCTCTGTTTCGAGCGCCATCACGGCGGCATCGCGGAGATCGATCCCACGAAGCACCGGCTGATGATCAACGGTCTCGTCGAGAAGCCGATGGTCTTCACGATGGAGGAACTCAAGCGCTTCCCCGGCCGCGTCAACCATGTGTACTTTCTGGAATGCGCGGCCAACAGCGGCATGGAGTGGCGCGGCGCGCAGCTGAACGGCTGCCAGTACACGCACGGCATGGTTCACAATGTCATGTACACCGGCATCCCGTTGAAGACGGTGCTCGATGTCGCCGGCCTTCGCACCAACGCGAAATGGGTTCTGGCCGAAGGAGCGGACTCTTCCGGCATGACCCGCTCGATCCCGATCGAGAAGGCGCTGAAAGATTGCCTCATCGTATGGGGCATGAATGGTGAAGCACTGCGTCCCGAGCAGGGCTATCCGCTGCGCATCGTCGTCCCGGGCTGGGAAGGCAACATGTGGGTGAAGTGGCTCCGCCGCATCGAAGTCGGCGACGAGCCCTGGCAGCATCGCGAAGAAACCTCGAAATACACCGACCTACTAGCCGACGGTAAGTCGCGCCGTTTCACTTATGTAATGGACGCGAAGTCCGTGGTTACCAATCCGAGCCCGCAGGCGCCGCTGAAGCAGAAAGGGCCGAATGTAATGACTGGGCTTGCCTGGTCCGGCCGCGGCACGATCAAGCGTGTCGATGTCTCCATCGACGGCGGCAAGAACTGGCGCACCGCGCGCATCGACGGTCCGGTGCTGCCGATGTCGCTCACCCGGTTCTATTTCGACATCGACTGGAACGGCGAGGAACTGCTCGTGCAGTCGCGCGCCTTCGACTCGACCGGCTACGTCCAGCCGACGAAGGAAGATCTGCGCAAAATCCGCGGTGTGAATTCGATCTATCACAACAACGGCATCCAGACCTGGCTGGTGCATGCGAATGGCGAGACGGAAAATGTCGAAGTCTCTTAAACTTCTATACGCCGCGTTTGCGCTTGCGCTGTTGTCGGCGCCGGTTGCCGCGCAGAAGATCAACCTCGGTCGCGTCGCGCTGCCCGAGGAAGTAAAAGCGTGGGACATCGACGTCCGCCCGGACGGAGTGGGACTGCCGCCCGGCAAGGGCAGCGTGAAACAGGGTGAAGAGCTCTACCTCGCGCAATGCGCCGCCTGCCATGGCGAGTTCGGTGAAGGAGCAGGGCGGTGGCCCATTCTCGCCGGCGGCCTCAATACCCTGACTGCGGATCGCCCCGAGAAGACGATCGGTTCGTTCTGGCCCTATCTTTCCACTGTCTATGACTATATTCGCCGCGCCATGCCCTACGGCAACGCGCAGTCTTTGACGGCGGACGAAACTTACGCAATCGTCGCCTTCCTGCTGAATATGAATGACGTCGTGAAGGACGATTTCGTTCTTTCCAACGAAAACTTCGGAAAAGTGAAGCTGCCGAATGCCGCCGGTTTCTACGACGACAACCGCGAGACCGTCGAAAAGGCCTTCTGGAACACGAAAGTATGCATGACGAACTGCAAGAAGGAGGTCAGGGTACTCAACAAGGCGCGAGCGGTGGACGTGACGCCCGAAGAGACCAAGAATTCGCCGAAGGTCGATTGATGGCGGGTGGCCGAACAGGCGGAAGCAGCCGGGATCGGATCGTGAAGCGCGCCGGACGGCATGCGGCGAGCGCGTTCTGCCTGTCGGCGGTTCTCGCCATTGCGCCGGACGCGCGTGCAGACGAGAAGGCATTCGGCCAGTACCTCGCTTCCGAATGCACGACCTGCCATCAGATTTCCGGCGAAGCGAGCAACGGCATTCCGCCCATTGTAGGATGGCCGCGCGACCAGTTTATTGCTGTGCTGAAATCGTATCGCGAGAAAGATCGAGACAACGAGGTAATGCAGACGATTGCAGGGCGGCTTTCGGACGAGGAAATTTCCGCGCTTGCGGCGTTCTTCAAGGAAGCAGGAAAAAATTAGCAAGAGCCGCGTCAGGCGGCCGGTGAAGGTTCAAACAAAAAGCTGAGGGAGGAGATAAGAATGAACAGACTTTCGCGTAGAAAATTCTTGCAGACATCGGCCGCCGTGATCGGCGCGTCCACCATTGGCGCGCCTGCAGTATTCGGTCAGGCCAAGCCAAAAGTCGTTGTGATCGGCGGTGGGGCGGGCGGCGTCACCGCCGCCAAGTACATCGCGAAGGACAGCAAGGGCGCGATCGAAGTAACGCTCGTGGAGCCGTTGAAGCGCTACCAGACCTGTTTCCATTCCAATCTCTACCTGGGTGGTTACCGCAGCTACGAGTCGATCACCCACGGTTACGACAAAGTCGCGTCGGCCTATGGCGTGAAGATGAACCATCAATGGGCGAATGCGATCGACCGCGACAAGAAGCAGGTCGTGCTCGCCGACGGCTCGCGGCTTTCCTACGATCGCCTCGTCGTCTCGCCCGGCATCGCGCTGAAATATGACTCCGTGCCCGGCTGGGGCAAGGAGCACGAGGAAGCCATGCCGCATGCCTGGTTGCCGGGCGCGCAAACGCAGCTTCTGAAGAAGCGGGTGGATGAAGTGCCCGATGGCGGCGTGATCGTGATGATCGCGCCCCCCAATCCCTATCGCTGTCCGCCCGGGCCATATGAGCGCGTGTCCATGATGGCGCATGCGCTGAAGAAGGCCGGAAAGAACAAGAGCAAGATCATCGTGCTCGACCCCAAGGAGAATTTCTCGAAGCAGGGGCTTTTCCAGGAGGGCTGGGAAAAATACTACAAGGGCATGGTCGAATGGCTCGGACCGAAGGTGCATGACGGCATCAAGTCGGTCGATCCGAAGACGAACACGGTCGTCACCGGATTCGAAACCTACAAGGCGGCACTGGTGAACGTGATCCCGGCCCAGACCGCGGGCAAGATCGCGCTCGACGCCAAGCTCGCGAACGCGAGCGGCTTCTGCCAGATCGATGCGGCAAGCATGAAATCCGCCGCCGACGCCAATATCTATGTGCTGGGAGATGCCTGCATTGCCGGCGACATGCCGAAGTCCGGCTTCTCCGCGAACAGTCAGGCCAAGGTTGCGGCACTGATGATCCGCAATGAGCTGACCAAATCAGCGACCTTCCCAGCGCGCTACTCCAACACCTGCTGGAGCCTCATCGACACCGACGATGCGGTGAAGGTCGGCGGCCGCTACGAGGCCAAGGACGGCAAGATCACCGCGACGGAGACCTTCGTCTCCAAGACCGGTGAATCCGCCGATCTTCGCAAGGCGACGCAGGCTGAGAACATGGGTTGGTACAGCGGCATCATCGCCGACATGTTTGCCTGAACCTGACAGATACGGCGGCACGCCTCGCGGATTGGGGCGTGCCGAATTTCTCGCGAAAAGAAACGTCGAAGGAAAAACATGCGATATGGATTGAAAACTCTCCCGCTCGCCGTCGCGCTGACGGTAATTGCGGGTTTCGCTTCCGCTCAGGACATTGCTGATGGGCAGAAGTCGTTCAACAAGTGCCGCGCGTGCCACACGGTCGGCGAAAACGCGAAGAACGGCGTCGGCCCGCAGTTGAACGGCCTGTTCGGGAGGACGGCGGGCACGAGCGACGGATTCAAGTACAGCGACGCCAACAAGAACTCCGGCGTCGTGTGGGACGAAAAGAACTTCGCGACCTACATCAAGGACCCTCGCGCCTTCATGCCGGGCAACCGCATGGCATTTGTCGGGATCAAGAACGACAAAGAGATTGAGAACCTGACCGCGTTCCTGAAGCAGTTCGGTAAGGACGGCAAGAAGCAGTGAGCGAGCGCGGCCCGTCTTGGGCCGCAAGGATAGGAAAGAGGCCGGGGCGGCTTTGTCGCGCCGGCCTTTTCGTTGCGGTCACGCTTCGAGAAAGACCGTTTCCTTCTCGCCCTGCATGTGAATGTCGAGCCGATAGGTCGTGCCGGCACCGGTGTTTTCGCGGGTGGCAATAATGGTAGGCCGCCGCTCGACTTCGACGAGGTTCAGAATTTCATCTTCCGCATTCGCCTCGGCCTCGTCGTCGAAATAAATCCGGGTATAGACATGCGTGAGCAGCCCGCGGGAGAATACGATCAGGTTCAGGTGCGGCGCCTGCAGTGAATTGCCGCTGCCGCGCACGCGGCCGGGCTTTATCGTTTCGAACGAAAACTCTCCCTGTGCGCTCGTGCCGGTTCTGCCGAAGCCGCGAAAGCTTTTGTCCGTGCAAAGCGATGCGTTGGGATCGGAGGGACTGGCGTAGCGCCCGTCGGCGTCAGCCTGCCAGACTTCGAGCATGGCATCTTCGATCGGCGTGCCGTCGCCGTCGAATACACGCCCGATGATACGGATATGTTCGCCCTGCGTTTTGGAACTGCAGATCTTGTGAGTCGCGATCGAACGGCGCGCATAAGTATGCGGCAGCAGCCCATAGGCGAAGTAGGGGCCGACCGTTTGCGAGGGTGTTTCCTGCGACATCACGCCTGCTCCGTTGGGGTCTGCTTCCGCCCGCGCAGATGAATGTCGAACTGAAATCCGGTGGCGTGGCCGGGTTCGGTGATGTCGAGCGAGAATTTCGAGATCAGTCTTTCGCGACCCTTCGCATCCGGCACGCCGTTAAAGATCGGATCGAACGGCAGCAGCGGGTCGCCGGGGAAATACATCTGTGTCACCAGCCGGCTCAGGAAGTGATTTCCGAACAGCGAGAAATGAATATGCGCCGGCCGCCACGCATTGTGGTGATTGCCCCACGGATAGGGGCCCGGCCGGATCGACACGAAACGATATTTGCCCTGGGCATCCGTCACGCAGCGTCCCGCGCCATAGAAGTTCGGGTCGAGCGGAGCGGGGTGCTGGTCGCGTTTGTGAATGTATCGACCGGCGGCGTTGGCTTGCCAGACTTCGATCAGCGTATGCGGCACCGGGCGGCCGTCGCCGTCGAACACGCGGCCTTCCACGACAATGCGTTCGCCGAGCGGTTCGCCGTTGGTTGCGCCGTTTCGCGTGAGGTCGCTGTCCAGCGGATCGAGGTCGTCCTGACCGTAGACCGGAACGGTCAGCTCGGAGAGCGTCTGCTTCGACAGGATCAGCTTTCGCTTCGGGCCGCGAAGGATGGTGGATTTGTACGGCGGATGGACGAGCGGCGGATGTGTGCGCCAGTCGCGCTCCGTGATGGTTTCGGTCATGGCATGGCCTCCCTTTGGCGCATGCAAGAATTTCAAACTTCCGGTTGCCGAATTTGATCTGGGTCAAGCCGGACACCGCAGAATCTTGAACAAGAACGGTTGTCTTTGGCATTTCCTTCTGCGCAGGCCCCGCAACAGCGGGCGATCGGTTGGCGTCGTGCAGTACGAAGACCTGATGCAACTGGGTGTCGGCGTCGTGTTCGGGCTTGCCGCCGCGCCGCATTGTCTCGTCATGTGCTCCGGCATCGCCTCGACGCTGGCGCTTGCAGGCGCGCAGGGAAGGGAACCCGATCGCAGCACCGCTATCGTGCGCGGCCTTGTCAGCAATGGCGGACGTATCTTCAGCTATTCGATTGCCGGTGCGCTCGTGGGAGGAATCGGGGTAGCCGCATTTGCCTGGCTGGATGCGTCGCTTGCCAACATCGTGCTGCGCTGGCTTGCGGCGATCGTGCTTAGTGTTGCCGGGCTTTCACTCGCCGGAATTCTGCCTGCGATGGTTTTGCGCTATCCGAACCGGCTCGTGACGCGATTGGCCGGAACCGGGCGCCGCAGTGGCGGCAGTGCGAGCGGCTGTGGTGCGCTTTTCGGGGCCGGCGCGCTCTGGGGCTTCATGCCCTGCGCTATGGCCTACAGCGCATTGTTCTACGCGATGATTTCAGGATCTTGGTTTCGCGGCATGCTCACCATGGCGGGCTTTGGTGTCGGCACCTTATTCGCGATGCTTCTGCCCGCACTGGGCGTTTCCTTGCTATCGCGCTACCGGGACCGCGCGCGGCTGAAGATAGTCCTCGGGTTGCTTCTGGCGGCCGTCGGCGTCGTGGGCACGCTCAACGCGGTCCACGACTTCGGCGTCTGGTGCAGAGCCTGAACCAGTCTGGCGCCGTAAGCGTTTCGCGGCCTGCGACCTGTTGCGCCGGCTTGATCCAAATCAATGGCCCGTCGCGGCCCCGCCGTACCAATCGGTAGCGGGGCAATCCCCGCACGAATCGAATTTGCATCGAGGGGGTCGAAGTGCAGGCGCAGGCACAGGAAAAATCGCTACACGGCGGCGAGATGGCCGCTATCGTTCTGTTGAGCCTGTCGGCGTTCGCCTTCATCGCGATCGCCGCCATGGCGACGACCGGGGCCTATGCGTTCCACGCCTTCCTGATGTCGGCAGCGAGCGTGGCGGGTGTCTTTGCGGTGGGCAACCGATACTTCGCGCGCGACGCGGTGACGCCGCTCGAGCTTCCCGATGGCCGCCCGAACTACAATATGAATCCGGTACGCTTCGGCCTGATGGCCGCGCTGTTCTGGGGCATAGCGGGCTTTCTGGTCGGCGTGATCATCGCGGCCCAGCTCGCGTTTCCCGCGCTGAACTTCGACACCGCCTGGCTGAGCTTCGGGCGGCTCCGTCCGCTGCATACCTCGGCGGTGATCTTCGCTTTCGGCGGCAATGCGCTCATCGCGACTTCGCTTTACGTCGTGCAGCGCACTTGCCGCGTGCGGCTGGTCGGCGACCTGTCGCCCTGGTTCGTGGTGCTTGGCTACAACCTCTTCATTGTGATTGCCGGCACCGGCTATCTGCTCGGCGTTACGCAATCCAGAGAGTATGCGGAGCCGGAGTGGTATGCGGACCTGCTGCTGACGATTATCTGGGTCGTCTATTTTCTGATCTTTCTCGGCACGATCCTGAGGCGCAAGGAACCGCATATCTTCGTCGCAAACTGGTTCTATCTCGCCTTCATCATCACGATCGCCGTGCTGCACATCGGCAATAATGTCAGCATCCCGGTTTCGCTGACCTCTGCGAAGTCCTACGTCATCTGGTCGGGCGTTCAGGATGCCATGGTGCAGTGGTGGTACGGCCACAACGCCGTAGGCTTCTTTCTGACCGCGGGCTTCCTCGCGATCATGTATTACTTCGTGCCGAAACGCGCCGATCGCCCGATCTATTCCTACCGGCTGTCGATCATCCACTTCTGGTCGTTGATCTTCCTCTACATCTGGGCCGGCCCGCACCATCTGCACTATACGGCGCTGCCGGACTGGGCGCAGACGCTCGGCATGACCTTCTCGATCATGCTGTGGATGCCCTCATGGGGCGGCATGATCAACGGTCTGATGACGCTGTCGGGCGCATGGGACAAGCTGCGCACCGATCCGGTGCTGCGCATGATGGTGGTATCGGTCGCCTTCTACGGCATGTCGACCTTCGAGGGTCCGCTCATGTCC
>JAEZFA010000235.1 GCA_023417665.1 Pseudomonadota bacterium
GATTAAGGGTGGGGGCGCTTCGCGCGCCTATTGCAATAAATCCGCGACCGTCAGCGTGATGATCTTGGTCGCTGCCTTCAGGTCGTTCAGCCGCAGGTTCTCGTCGGCATTGTGCGCATTGGCTTCCAGAATCGAGCGCGGACCGGCGCCGTACAGAACGGCCGGAATGCCTTGCGAGGAGTAATGCCGCGCGTCGGTGTAAAGCGGCACGCCGTTCGACGGCACTTCGACTTTCAGTTCGTCTTGTGCGTGCTTTTGGATCGCCGACACGATCTTCTCGAAGCCTTTTTCTTCGGTCAGTGGCAGCGCGAGCAGGACGCGGCGCACGTCGGTGCGGATGCCCGTGAATTTCCTTGCCGCGCTCTCGATCAGCACCCGCAGATCGCTCTCGACCTGCGCCGGATTCTCTTCCGGGATCATGCGGCGGTCGAGCCGGAAGATGACGCGATCCGGCACCACGTTGGTATTGATGCCGCCGGTGATAAGACCGACGTTCAGGGTCGGAGAATCGATGCCTTTGACCTTCGATTTCTGTCTCGTGAGCGCCTCGCGGCTCGCATAAAGCCCGGCAAGAATACCGTTCGCGGCTTCAAGCGCGTCGCGGCCGGTCGACGGCATCGCGGCATGAGCCTGCTTGCCGAGCACCGTCACTTCCAGATGCAGGCAGCCATTGTGCGCGGTCACGACCGCGTAGCTGAAGCCTGCGGCGATCGCGTAATCGGGCCTGGAGAGTTTCTGCTCGAGCAGCCACAAGGGGCCGATGTCGCCGCCGGCTTCCTCGTCGAAGGTGAAGTGCAGTTCGACGGTGCCGTTCAGTTTTGCGCCTTGCTTCTGCGCGTCCATCAGCGCGAGCAGCGCGAAACTATAGGTCGCAAAATCCGACTTCGACACCGCGACGCCGCGGCCATACATAACGGGGCCGTGTTCGCCATCGACGATCTTCGCGCCATAGGGGTCCTGCGACCAGCCCATGCCGGGGGGGACGACGTCGCCATGGGCGTTGAGCGCAATGACCGGGCCTTCGCCGAATTTCTTCCGCACGATCAGGTTGGTAACGCTGATCATGCCTGCGGCCTCGACCGCAGCCTTCGGCACCTCGTGCGCCTCCACCGTGAAGCCCAGACCTTCGAGCAACGCCTTCGCGCGCTCCGCGATCGGCGCGCAGTCGCCCGGCGGATTGTCGCTCGGCACTTTCACGAGCTCGGCGAGAAACTCGGTCTCGCGCGCAAAATTCGCGTCGATGAAGGCGTCGGTCTTTTCTTTAAGCATCATATGCATCGGCCAGGTTGACGATAAAATCGAACAGCACGCGCGCGGCGAAATCCGCGTCGTCTTCGGTAATGATCTCGCGCGGCGAATGACTGACGCCGCCATTGCCGCAGCGGACGAACATCATCGCGCTCTCGCAGAGCGACGCCATCATCGCAGCATCGTGGCCGGCCCCGCTCGGAAGCAGCAGCGGCTCGACCCCGAGACGCCGGGCCGACGCCGCAAGCCGCTCCTGCAGGAAAGGCGAAAGCGGGATTGCCGCCATGCGCAGCACTTCTTCCGCCTCCACCTTCACGCCGCGCCGGCGCGCGATCTCGTTGAAGGCGACCAGCACGTCCATGACGGCGGCGTCGCGGACTTCGTTGGTGGCGGCGCGAATGTCGATGGAGAATTCGCAGCGGCCGGGGATCACGTTCATCGCGCCGTTCGGGACACTGAGCTGGCCGACGGTGCCGACAAGGCTCGGCGCGCCGCTGCAATGCTTCTCGACGGCAAGGATCATTTCCGCAGCGGCCGCGCCCGCATCGTGGCGGAACGTCATCGCGACCGTGCCGGCGTGTCCCGCCTCGCCCGTGACGGCAACGCGGTGACGCACGGCGCCGGCGATCCCGGTTACGATCGCGACCGGCACGTCCGCGTTGAGAAGCGAGGGTCCCTGCTCGATATGCAGTTCGACATAGCCGATCAGGTCGGCGCGATCGCGCGCGAGAATATCGAGCGTGTTCACGTCGACCGCGGCCTCCTCCAGCACCTGGCGCAAGGCAATGCCGCTGTCGTCGGTCTTGTCGAGATTTTTCGGATCGAACTTTCCGGCAATCGCCTGACTGCCGAGATAGCCGACCGGAAAGCGCACGCCTTCCTCCTCGGCAAAGCAAAGCAGCTCGATATGGAACGGCAGCCGTTGCTGCGTGCGGTTGAGATGCTCGATCAGCGCGAGCGGCGTGAGGATGCCGAGGCGGCCGTCATATTTGCCGCCGTCGCGCACGGTGTCGTAATGCGAGCCGAGCAGCAGCGTTTTCGCATCCGCGCGGCCGGAGAGATAGCGGCCGATGACGTTGCCGAGCGGATCGGTCCGCACTTCCATGCCGGCTCCGCGCAGCAGCACCTCGAGTTCCGCCGCGACCCGCTTATGCGCTTCCGAGAAATAAGTGACGGTGAGCGCGCCGTCCTGCTCGGACCATTGCGCAAGGTGATCGGCCAGCCGCATGATCCGCGGCCCGAAATTGTTGGCGCCTGCCTGGGTCGGAGTTACGGCCATGCGTCGTTCCGTGATGCGCGATCCGCGCCTAGTATAGCCTATCTTGAATAACGTAGGCCCGGTCTGTCATGTTGACGGCAAGCGGCTTTTGCGGGGTCCGGCGCAGTGGACGTCATTTTCTGGGAATGGGTCAGCGCCTTTGTCCGCTGGCTGCATATCGTGGCCGGCGTCGCCTGGATCGGCTCATCCTTTTACTTCATCCATCTCGATCTCAGCCTGAAGCCCCGCGAAGGACTGCCGCCGGGCGTACAGGGCGACGCCTGGCAGGTGCATGGCGGCGGCTTCTATCACATGGTGAAGTATCTGGTGGCGCCGGCAAAAATGCCGGACCACCTCACCTGGTTCAAATGGGAAGCCTATACGACCTGGCTTTCGGGCTTCGCGCTCTTGGCCATCGTCTATTACCTCGGCGCGGAACTTTATCTCGTCGACAAAGCGGTGCTGGACATTTCGCCGGAGCGCGCGATCGCAACGAGCGTCTTCGGTCTCGCCGGCGCGTGGATCCTTTATGAAATCGTGTGCCGCTCGCCGCTCGGACGAAGCGAAGGCGGGCTCGCGCTGTTTCTTTATTTCCTGCTAGTGGCGCTCGCCTATGCCTTCGCGCAGACGCTTTCGGGCCGCGGCATGTTCATCCAGGTCGGCGCGCTCACCGGCACCATCATGGTCGCGAACGTCTTCGTCGTGATCATGCCGAACCAGCGCAAAACGGTGGCGCGGCTGATCGCCGGCAAAGCGCCCGATCCCGTCTGGGGCGAGCAGGCCAAGCAGCGCTCGGTCCACAACAACTACCTGACGCTGCCGGTCATCTTCCTGATGATGGGCACGCATTACCCGCTGTTCTACGCGACCAAATACAACTGGCTGATCGTGGCGGTGGTGCTTGCGATTGGCCCGCTGATGCGCGTGTTCTTCAACTACCGCCATGCCAATGAAGGTGCCGACTGGAAAACCAATCCGTGGTGGACCTGGGTCATCGTCGCGCTCGGCGTGATTTTGATCGGCTTTCTTTCGAGCCTCGGCCTGCGCGACAGCCAGCGCGCCGAAGTGCCGACCAATGCCCCCGCTTTCGCGGTGGTCGAGAACATCGTGATCTCGCGCTGTTCGATGTGCCATGCCGCGGAGCCGGTCTGGCTCGGCATTCCCAAGGCGCCGCACGGGGTCATGCTCGATACGCCGGAAAACATCCGCAAGTTCGCCCACCAGATCGACACCCATGCGGTGCGGTCCATCGCCATGCCGCCCGGCAACATCACCGGCATGACGCCCGAGGAACGCGCGACCCTTGCCGCTTGGCTTAACGCAAGGCCTCGACCAGAATGAGCGCGATGACAAAATATCCGCGCGATCTCGTGGGCTACGGGCGCAATCCGCCGCATCCGCGCTGGCCCGGAAACGCGCGGGTCGCGGTGCAGTTCGTCGTCAACTACGAGGAAGGCGGCGAGAACAACATCCTGCATGGCGACGCCGCCTCGGAGGCGTTTCTCTCCGACGTGCTCGGGGCGCAGCCCTGGCCCGGCAAGCGGCACATGAACCTCGAATCCATGTTCGAGTATGGCTCGCGCGCCGGCTACTGGCGGCTGTGGCGGATGTTCACCGAACGCAACATGCCGGTGACGGTGTTTGCGGTCGCGACCGCCTTGCAGCGCTATCCCGAGATCGCCGCCTCGATGCAGGAAGCGGAGTGGGAAATCGCAAGCCACGGGCTGAAGTGGATCGACTACCGCGACATGCCGGAGAAGGAAGAACGCGCGCATCTGCGCGAGGCGATCGAAATCCATACCGAAATCACCGGCGAACGCCCGTTCGGCTGGTACACGGGCCGCACCTCGGAGAACTCGCTGAAGCTCGTGATGGAAGAAGGCGGCTTCCTGTATTCCTCCGACTCCTACGCCGACGATCTGCCCTATTGGGTGCGCGGGCCCAAGGGGCCGCATCTGATCGTGCCCTATTCGCTCGACGCCAACGACATGCGCTTCACCAATGCGCAGGGCTTCGCGATCGGCGACGACTTCTTCGCTTACTTGCGCGACGCCTTCGATACGCTTTATGCCGAAGGCGAGGACGCGCCGAAGATGATGTCGATCGGGTTGCATTGCCGGCTCGTCGGCAAGCCCGGCCGCGCCGCCGCGCTCGCGAAATTCCTCGACTATGTCGACGAACATGACGGGGTCTGGATCGCGACCCGGCTCGACATCGCAAAGCACTGGCACGAGCATCACCGCGCGCTGGCGGACGAGGCGTGGGAAATTCCGGAATGACGAAGTTCACGCTGGAAGCGCTGAATAGCGCCTCGCCGCCGGATTTTACTGCCGTACTCGGAGACATCTTCGAGCATTCGCCCTGGATCGCAGGAATGGCGCTTGCCAGGCGGCCGTTTGGGGACGTGCGCGCGCTGCTCGACAGCATGATCGAGGCGGTGCGGTCTGCACCCGAAGAGGAACAGGCGAAGCTCCTGCGCGCCCATCCCGATCTTGCCGGCAAGGCCGCGCAAGCCGGCACGCTCACGAAGGATTCCACCGCCGAACAGGCGAGCGCCGGACTCGACCAGCTATCGGCGCGCGAGTTCGAAAACTTTCAAAGGCTGAACGGGGATTACCAGCGCAAGCACGGCATCCCCTTCATCATCTGCGTGCGGCGGCACACGAAGGATTCGATCCTGAAGCAATTCGCGAAGCGCATCGAGAATTCCCCGGCACAGGAGTTCGAAACCGCGCTCTCGGAGGTATTCCGGATTGCAGCACTGCGGCTCGACCAGAAAATCGAGAACGCCGGCCTCGGCCTTTCCGGGCGGCTTTCGACCCATGTGCTCGACAACCATGCCGGCCGGCCGGCCGCAGGAATGCGGATCAGCTTGCGGGAGCTTTCGTCCGACGACACGCCGCGGCTTCTGCGCGAAACCCGGACCAATGCCGACGGACGCACCGACGCGCCGCTGATTTCCGGACAGCCGGTGCCGGCGGGTCAATACGAACTTCTGTTTTCGGTGGCCGATTATTTCGCCGCGCAGAACGTCCCGCTCGCCGAGCCGCCGTTTCTCGATGTCGTACCGGTGCGCTTTTCGATTGCCGAGCCGGAGGGGCACTATCATGTGCCGTTGCTCGTGACCCCGTGGAGTTACGGGACCTACCGCGGCAGTTGAGCCGCCGCGCAAAAGCTCGCGGATAAGCCGCCCCAAGAATAGGCAAGGCGCATAAAACCGCCTAGCGTATCGGCAATCCGGTAAGCCGGGCTGCTGCCAAAAGCGCAAACGGCCGCAAAAGAAAATGGCACGGCGCTTGCTGCCTCGCTCTCCCGGACAAATTCTGTCTCATCGGGAGTTTCGATAATGTTCCGCAAAACCAGTCTGGCCGCTTTCGCCGGTGCGATGCTTGCCGCATCGCTCTCGCCCGCCAGCGCGCAGTTCGACCTGAAATTTGCACTCGACTGGAAATTCGAGGGCCCGTCCGCGCCCTATTTCGTCGCGCTCGACAAGGGCTATTACAAGGCCGAGGGCCTGAACGTCACGATCGACACCGGTCCGGGCTCGGTCGCAGGCATCGCCCGCGTCGCCGCGGGGACCTATCCGATCGGCTTCTTCGACATCAATTCGCTGGTGCGTTTCCGCGACCAGAACACCGACAAGGACGTGAAGGCGGTCATGATGGTCTATGACAAGCCGCCGTTTGCGATTGTCAGCCTCGCGAAATCCAAGATCAACGCGCCGAAAGATCTCGAAGGCAAGGTGCTCGGCGCGCCGCCGCCGGACGGCGCCTTCGCGCAGTGGAAGGCCTTCGTGAAGGAAAACAAGATCGACGACTCCAAGGTGAAGATCGAGGCGGTCGGCTTCCCGGTCCGCGAGCCCATGCTCGCCGACGGCAAGGTCGACGCGATCACCGGCTTCTCGTTCTCGTCCTATTTCAACCTGCTCACCAAGGGCATCAAGGAAGACGAGATCAAGGTCATGCTGATGGCCGACCACGGGCTCGTGCTCTACGGCAACGCCATCATGGTGAACCCCGACTTCGCGAAGAAGAACCCGAAGATCGTTGCCGGCTTCGTGCGCGCGACCATCAAGGGCATCATCGACACCTACAAGGATCCCGAAGCCGCGATCAAATCGGTGATGAAGCGCAACGAAACCGCCGACGAGAAGATCGAACTCGCGCGGCTGAAGATGTCGCTGCGCGACAACTTCATCACGCCCTGGGTGAAGGCGAACGGCGTCGGCGGCATCGACGACAAGCGGATGCAGCAGGCGATCGAGCAGATCGCCGTCACCTACGAGTTCAAGAACGCGAAGCCGAAGCCTGCGGATATCTTCACGCCGCAGTATCTTCCGCCCGCGGCGGAACGGAAGCTGTAACGAGTCGCCCCGCGTAACCCGGAGTGCCGCGCAAGTGGAAGCGTTCGTAGATATCCATGGCGTAACGCTGAAATATCGCGGTGCTTCGGGAGACGTACTCGCCCTGCAAGACACCAGCTTGAAGGTCCGGCGCGGCGAGTTTGCCGCCGTGGTCGGGCCTTCGGGTTGCGGCAAGTCCACGCTGATGCGGCTCGTTACCGGCCTGCACAAGCCGACCGCGGGATCCGTCTCGATCGAGGGCAAGGAAGTCACCGGGCCGGTGAAGATGGCCGGCATGGCGTTCCAGCACGCCAATCTCCTGCCCTGGCGCAAGGTGATCGACAACGTGCTGTTGCCGCTCGAGATCGTGCAGCCGCATCGCTCGCAGTTCCGCGCCAAGAAAGACGAGTTTCGCGCCCGCGCGGAAAAACTTCTGGAGACCGTCGGGCTCAAGGGCTTCTCGGACCGCTATCCGTGGGAGCTGTCCGGTGGCATGCAGCAGCGCGTGTCGCTATGCCGCTCGCTCATTCACGAGCCGGCATTGCTGATGCTCGACGAGCCCTTCGCCGCGCTCGACGCCTTCACGCGCGAAGAACTGTGGTGCGTCTTGCGCGATCTGTGGCAGAAACTGCAGTTCACGGTGATCCTCGTCACGCATGATCTGCGCGAGGCGGCGTTCCTCGCCGACAATATCTATGTGATGAGCGCGCGTCCCGGACGCATCGTGCAGGTCAAGCCGGTCGGGTTTCCGCGGCCGCGCGACCTGCAGGTGACCTACGAGAAAGAATTCGCCGACATCGTCCATGAATTGCGCGCGAAAATCGCGCAGGTGAGGATCGGATGAACTCCTCCACCGCCGAGAAACTCGCGCCCTGGCTCTTCACGCTCGCGATCTTCGTGATCTGGGAAGTGTCGTGCCACGTCTTCCAGATCAATCCCTCGGTGCTGCAACCGCCGTCGGCCGCCTTCGCCGCCATGTTCCGGCACTGGAAGACCTTCGCCTATCATTCCTATGTGACGCTCTGGGTCACCATGGTCGGCTTCGCGCTTGCGGTCGGCTTCGGCATCCTGCTCGGGCTGATCGTCGGCTGGTCGCGCACGATCTATCGCGGGCTTTATCCGGTGATGGTCGGCTTCAACACGATCCCGAAGGTCGCGATCGTGCCGCTCCTGATCCTGTGGTTCGGCATCGGCGAAGTGCCGGCGATCATCACCGCCTTCCTGATCTCGTTCTTCCCGATCGTGGTGAATGTGGCGACCGGGCTTGCCACCACCGAGCCGGAACTCGAGGACGTGCTCCGCGCGCTCGGCGCCGGCAAGCTCGACATCATGCTGAAAGTCGGCATCCCGCGCGCGCTGCCGTATCTGTTCGGTTCGCTCAAGGTCGCGATCACGCTGGCCTTTGTCGGCACCATCGTGTCGGAAACGGTCGGCGCCAATGCCGGCCTCGGCTACCTGATCTCGCTGGAGGGGGCTTCGTTCCGCATGGCGAATGTTTACGCGGCACTCCTGCTCCTCGCCTTCGAGGGCGTGCTGATGTACGCTGTGTTCGCCTGGATTGAGCAGTATTTCACGCGCTGGGCCTTCCGCTCGCAAATGAGCGCGGCCGGATAAGCAAAGAAATGAAGAACGCGATCCGTTTTGCCCTGAACGGAGCGCTGCGCGAAGTCACCGGCGTTTCGCCGTCCACCACCGTACTCGACTGGCTGCGCGCGCAGCGGCTGACCGGAACCAAAGAAGGCTGCGCGGAAGGCGATTGCGGAGCCTGTAGCGTCGTTCTCGATCGCGGCAGCGATGCCAGCCCGCGCTATCAGGCGGTCAATTCCTGCCTGATGCTGCTGCCGCAACTGAACGGCCAGGACCTTCTCACCGTCGAAGGCATCGAACGGGACGGCGTGCTGCATGCGGTGCAGGAACTGTTGGTCGAAACCGACGGCACGCAATGCGGCTTCTGCACGCCGGGCTTCGTGATGTCGATGTATGCCTTTGCGCAAGGCAGCGAACCGCGCGACGAGGCGCATATCCACGAGGCGCTCGCCGGCAACCTGTGCCGCTGCACCGGCTATCGCTCGATCGTGGATGCCTGCAAGAAAATTCCGCTCCCCGACTTCCGGCACGATAGCGGCAGCGGCGGCTTCGGCGACCGCGCGCTGGTTTATGAAAGCGGGACGCAACGCTTCCTCTCGCCAAGAACGCTCGACGAATTGCTTGCGCTTCGCGCGATCCATCCCGAGGCCATCGTGCTCGGCGGCGGCACCGATCTCGGCATCCGCGCGAGCAAGGAGCGCGAACGGTTTCCCGTGGCCCTCTTCACGGGTCTGGTCGAGGGGCTCGATGACGTGCAGGAGCAGGACGGTGTGCTTCGCATCGGGGCCGCCGCCACCTACACCCGCGCGCTGCCCGCGATCGACCAGCACTTTCCTTCGTTCGGCGCGCTGATCCGCAGGATCGGTTCGCGGCAGATCCGCAATCTCGGCACGCTCGCCGGCAACCTCGTCAATGCATCCCCCATCGGCGATACCCCGCCCTGCCTGATTGCGCTCGGCGCGCAGGTGCAGATCGCCGGCAAGCGCGGCGCACGGACTTTGCCGGTCGCGCAGTTCATTACCGGCTATCGCAAGACCGCGCTCGGCCCGGATGAAGTGGTGACGGCGATCGACATCCCATACCTGCCGCATGGCGCGCGTTTCGAGGCCTATAAAATCTCCAAGCGTTTCGATCAGGACATTTCCTCGACCATCGGCGCGTTCTACGCGCACGGCGCGGAAATGCGGATCGTCTATGGCGGCATGGCCGAACGCGCGAAGCACGCGGCGCATGTGGAAGCCCTGCTGCGCAACGGCACGCCGGGGCTTTCGGAGATCGAAGCCGCGATGGCGCAGGACTTCACGCCGCTCTCCGATCATCGCGCGAGCAGGCAATACCGGCTGCGCGCTGCAAGCGGCCTCGTCCGGCGCTTCCTGCTGGAAGCGGACCGCGCGCAGGCAACAAGGATCGAAGCGTTATGAACCGGCCGCTCGAGCGCATACGCGGCGGCGCCCACCAATCGGTGAAGCATGACAGCGCCCGCGGCCATGTTTCGGGCAGCGCACTTTATATCGACGACGTGCCGATGGCGCCTGCCGGGCTCGAAGCCGCGCTCGTGCTCAGCCCGCACGCGCATGCGCGGATTACGAATATCGATTTCTCGAAAGCGCTCGCCGCGCCCGGCGTGATCGCGGCGATCAGGGCGTCCGATATTCCCGGCAAAAACGATATCGGCCCGATCCGCCCCGGCGAGCCGTTGTTGCCGGAATCGCTTGCCGAATACGAAGGGCAACCCGTGGCGGCGATCGCGGCCGCGACGCTCGATCAGGCACGCGCGGCCGCCAAGCTCGTCGAGATCGACTATAAAGTCCTGCCTGCCGTGCTTTCGATCGAGGAGGCGCTTGCGAAGGAAGCCTATGTTTCGCCGGTGCAGGTCATGCAGCGCGGCGATCTCGAAACGGCCTTCAGCGACGCGACGCACCGGCTTCAGGGCGAATTCCGCGCCGGCGGACAGGATCACTTCTATCTCGAAGGGCAGATCGCGCTCGCAACACCGGGCGACAGCGGCGACATGCATGTGCTGTCGTCGACGCAGCACCCGACCGAAATCCAGCACGGTGTCGCGCATCTGCTCGGCGTTCCATTCAGCGCGGTCACGGCGGAAGTGCGCCGCAAGGGCGGCGGCTTCGGCGGCAAGGAGAGTCAGGCGACACTCATCGCGGGCATCGCCGCGGTGCTTGCGGCGAAAACGAAACGGCCCGTGAAGCTGCGGCTGCCGCGCGACGACGACATGCGCGCGACGGGAAAACGGCATCCGTTCCTGATCCGCTATGACGCGGGCTTCGACGAAAGCGGACACCTGCTCGCGCTCGACCTTTTGCTCGCCTCCAACGGCGGCAATGTCGCGGACCATTCGCCCGCGGTGATGACCCGCGCGCTGTGCCATTCCGACAACGCCTACTGGCTGCCGAACCTGCGTTTCCGCGGCTTCTCCTGCAAGACCAACACCGTCTCCAACACCGCCTTCCGCGGCTATGGCGGCCCGCAGGGTATGATCGCGATCGAAACCATTCTCGATCAGGTCGCGCGTCACCTCGGCATCCCGCTCGATGCGGTGCGGCGCGCGAACTATTACGGCGACGCGCCGAAGAACGTCACGCCCTATCGCATGGAGGTCGAGGACAACCTCGCGCCGCGCCTGATGGAAGAACTCGCCGCCGAGGTGAAGCTCGATGCGTGGCGCGCGTCGGTCGATGCCTTCAACCGCGAGAACGCGGTTCTGAAGAAGGGCCTTGCGACCATGCCGGTGAAGTTCGGCATCTCCTTCAACCGTCCGGCGCTCAATCAGGCCGGCGCGCTCGTGCATGTCTATACCGACGGCAGCGTGCTCCTGAATCACGGCGGCACCGAAATGGGCCAAGGCCTGTTCATCAAGATCGCGCAGGTGGTGGCCGAGACGTTCCAGATCGACGTCGACAAGATCCGCGTGTCGGCGACATCGACGGCGAAGGTCCCGAATACCTCGCCGACCGCCGCCTCCTCCGGTTCGGACCTGAACGGCATGGCGGCACTCAACGCCGCCGAACAGATCAAAGCGCGCATGAGCGCGGTCGCGGCCGCGCATTTCGATGTGCCGGAAAACGAGATCGCGTTCGCCTCGAACCGCATCTATGCCGGCAATCGCTCGCTGTCCTTTGCCGAGCTTGCGCAGCTCTCCTGGGAGAACCGCGTCTCGCTTTCCGCCGCCGGCTATTACAGGACGCCGAAGATCCACTGGGACTTCGAAACCGGCACCGGCAGGCCGTTCTATTATTTCGTCTATGGCGCGGCGGCCGCGGAAGTCGTGATCGATACGCTGACCGGCGAGATGCGTGTCCTGCGCGCAGAATTGCTCGAAGACTGCGGCAAGTCGCTGAACCCGTCGATCGACCTCGGGCAGATCGAAGGCGCCTTCGTGCAGGGCATGGGCTGGCTGACTTCGGAAGAACTGTGGTGGGACCAGGAAGGCCGGCTGAAAACGCACGGGCCCTCGACCTACAAGATCCCCGGCAGCCGCG
This sequence comes from Pseudomonadota bacterium, assembly GCA_023417665.1. Taxonomy (GTDB): domain Bacteria; phylum Pseudomonadota; class Alphaproteobacteria; order Rhizobiales; family Xanthobacteraceae. The sequence goes on from JAEZFA010000235.1 coordinate 11,933, forward strand.
ACGTGCCGGCGGACTTCCGCGTGCACATCCTCGAGAACGCGCCGAACCGCATGGAGACGATCTTCCGCTCCAAGGCCGTCGGCGAGCCGCCGCTGATGCTGGCGATGTCGGTGTGGCTGGCGATCCGCGACGCCGTCGCGGCC